>DASYWB010000193.1:0-4625 GCA_035936495.1 Thermomicrobiales bacterium | reverse complement strand
CATCTGGGCTCGGGAGGGGATAGTGCTCACCGCAAATCATGTCGTCGAGCGCGACGAGGATGTCAGCGTAGGCCTTCCCAGCGGGGAGCGACTACCCGTGAACGTCCGCGGACGAGACCTCGGCACGGACATCGCGCTCCTGGCGCTCAACGGAGACATGGGCGAGATCACGGCGGCAACGCGGTCTTCCGTGGAGGCCCGACCGGGAGCGCTCGTGCTGGCGCTGGGCCGTCCCAGCGATGCCGGCATCATGGGCTCGTTCGGAAGCGTCAGCGCCACCGGGGGAGCGATCCCGGGCGTCAGAGGCAACGATATCGGAAGCCTGCTCCAGGCCGACGTGGCGATGCTGCCTGGTTTCTCCGGCGGCCCCTTGATCGACAGCGAAGGCAAGATGCTCGGCATGAACTCGTCGGTGTTGGGAGGAGCGGGTGGCCTCACCATCAGTAACCGACTCCTGGAACGCATCGTCGGGTCATTAAGGGAGCACGGCCGCGTTCGTCGGGGCTTCCTGGGTATCGGAGCTCAGAGCGTCCAACTGCCCGCCGCGACCGTCAGCCAGCACGAGCTCGGGCAAGAGCGCGGTCTCCTCCTCGTCGCGATCGAGCCCGGAGGGCCGGCCGAGCGAGAGGGGCTGCTGCTGGGCGACGTCCTGCTGTCGATCGAGGGCGCCCAAATCGCCGACGTTGACGACCTTCAGAGCCGCCTGGTTGGAGATCGGGTCGGGACGGCGATGGCGATCACGCTCCTCCGGGCGGGGCAGGTGCAGCAGATAGCTGTGACGGTCGGTGAACGGCCGTAGGGAGGAGTGTGCCGTGCGTTGGGTGTGGGAGGCGTCGCATCGGTGGGTTTGTGTCTCCATGGATATGTTGTGAGGACCATGACGGTTGCCCTCATCACTCCCACGCCGAGGCCATCGTAACCGTGGCCGGCGATCACGTGAGCGGTCCGTTAACTCCCAGTGGAGGCTCAGGGCTGATTTGGACGCTGGAGGTCTCGCCCTACCCCGCCACGAGCGCCGGGCTTCGCTCCTTGCTCGCTGGCCATTCCGCCTTCGAGCCATGGATTGATCCCTCGTTGCCGAGCAGCTACCCTGCCGGCTCCCTCCTGAGTTCCCCGGTCGGACACCAGCCGGACTCTCCTGATGTCGTCCTGGCCGCGATGGTCGGTGACGTGGAGCGGCTCGAGTCGTTCACCGCGCGGTGGCCGCGTGCTGGCATCGTGCTGCTCGGCACCGACCTGGAGCTCGTCGCAGCTATCGCGCCAGAGCGCCCACTCGCCGTACTGAGCCTAGACGCCGACGCAGCCAGTCTTATCGCCGCCATCCACGCGGTCAGAGCCGGCTTGACTGTTATTCAGCCGGCCCTGATTGATCCCGAGCGCGGTATCGGCCCCGGACTGAGGTCTCCACCCTGGGGAGCAGGCGAGAGCGACTTACTGACGCCGCGAGAACGCGAGGTTCTGGCCCGTGTTGCGGAGGGTCTGCCGAATAAGACGATCGCCATGGAGCTGGGAATCAGCGAGCACACCGTCAAATTTCATGTCGGGTCGCTGCTCGCCAAGCTGGGCGCGGCTAGCCGCACGGAGGCCGTCACCATTGCCACGCGCCGGGGTATTCTCGTGGTCTGAATACCCTGGTTACTGGGTCTTGCGGGGGTCGAGTGCATCCCGCAAACCGTCGCCAATGTAGTTGATCGACAATACCGTCAGAAAGATCATGATCCCGGGAATAAACGCTTCGTGGGGAGAGAGCTGGATGTAATCTTTCGCCTCGAAGAGCATTCGCCCCCACGTCGGCACGTCGGAAGGAAAGCCGAGGCCGAGGAAGGAGAGCGTCGACTCGGTGATGATCGCCTGCCCCACTCCCAGTGTGGCCGCGACAATGATTGGGCTGAGGACGTTCGGCAAGATGTGCCGCAAGATGAGGTTTGACCGGGTGGCGCCGATTGATCGAGCAGCCTCCACGAACTCCTTCTCGCGCATGGCGAGGAAGCTCGCTCTGACGAGACGGGCGGTCGGCATCCAGTTCAAAATCCCGATCACCGATACGATGAGGATAAAGATCCCGACGTTGCCGGCACCAAACTGTTCACCGAAGAAGCTCTCGATTTTCTCAGTGAAGAGGAAACTGATGAGAAGCAGCAGCGGCAGTTGGGGCAGACTAATGAACATATCGGTCAGACGCATGAGCAACGTGTCCAGGAAGCCACCGAAGAAGCCCGCCAATGCCCCGATACTGGTGCCGACGAGCACCGCGACCGAGGCAGCGATGAGTCCCACGGCGATTGAGATCCGCCCGCCCCATAGGATCCTGGCCAATACGTCCTGGCCCAGCGAATCCGTGCCGAACAGGTTGTCGAGACTGGGAGGCACGCTCGTGCTGTACTCGAATGGTTGGTCGATGGCCCGCCCGTACAGTGTAGAGCCCACGAACGTGACGAGCACCAGCGTCGCGAGCACCGCTAATCCAACCATGGCGAGACGGTGACGCCGGAACTGGCGCCAGGCATTGCCCCAGAGTGATCGCTGCTCGCGCACCCTCGCCAGATGAAGAGCCGCCCCTGGCTGCGCCTCCTCGTCGAGTCGATCTTCGACGACTGCCCTACGAGGAGCGGCCTTGATATCAGCGTCGTGTGCCATCTCGCCGCTCCTGGGCTAGTCAGGCCCGCCAGTGCTAGTCGTACTTGATTCTCGGGTCGAGCGTGGCGTACAGAATATCCGCGATGACGTTGAAGATAACCACAAGAATCGCCACACCGAAGGTGATGGCCATGACCACTGGGATATCGCGCGATAGGATCCCGTCGATCAGCGCACGCCCGATTCCCGGCACACGGAAGATCTGCTCGGTGACAACCGCCCCCCCGAACACGGTGGGGACCTGGAGGGCAATGATGGTGACGACCGGGATGAGCGCGTTCCGCATCGCGTGGAAGACGATAACGACCTGTTCGCGGAGCCCTTTCGCGCGGGCGGTTCTCACGTAGTCTTGATTAAGGGTCTCCAGCATTGAAGCCCGCACAAAACGCATCAAGCCGGCCGCGTTGAAGAGCGCGAGCACCGCTACCGGCATGATCGATTGTTGCACGTTGGGCCAGAATCCCGTGACCTGGGAGTTAAAGACGAACGGCAGGGCGAACGGCGTCCCCTGCAACACCACGCTGAAAATATAGATCAGCACGATCCCGGAAAAGAACGTGGGAATGCTGAATCCGAGAAAGGCGAACGTGGTCGCCAGTTGGTCGAAAAGCGAGTACTGCTTGACCGCGGAAATGACGCCCAACGGGATCGCGATCAAGATTCCGACCACAAAAGACGATCCGATGACGGCGAGCGTCACCGGCAGGCGGCTGAATACGTACTCTTGAACCGGAATCTTCGACGAGAATGATTCGCCCCAGTTCCCTTGCAGGTATTGCCACGCCCAGCTCCGGTAGCGGATATGGATTGGATCATCGAGCCCGTAACTCTCTCGAATCTTCGCCTGCAGCTCGGGAGGCACGTTCGGGTTGGTGGCGAACTCACCGAGCGGATCGCCCGGCGCCAGCGCAAGGATAGAGAAGATGACGATGCTGATCGCGATCAGGGTCACGATCGAAAGGAGCACGCGTCGAATGAGATAACGACCCATTCCGGCCTCATTTCACCGCGTCAGAGCGACGATCTCCACGTCCCAACCATCGCATATCGCTTGCTCATGCCACGTCGTTAGATGAGCGCGAATGCTACGGGTCATCGGAACCAGTGTCAAGCAAAAATCCACGATAGCAGGGGCGGACACGCTTAGCGCGCCGGCTCGTGGTAAAATCCCGCCCGGCGCCACGGGGGCACGTCATTTTTGACGGACGTCACGGTCAATCGCAAAGGACCGGCTCATCGCGGAAGTAGGAACAGGAGACCGTCACGATGGACGACCTCGTTCTGAGGGCCGAACCACGTTCGATCCTTGGTAAAAAAGTAAAGCAGCTCCGCCGTCGAGGCCTCATTCCGGGTGTCGTCTATGGCCCGGTTGTTCCGGCGCCACTCTCGGTCAGCGTCGACGAACGCGTCTTCTCAAAGTTCTTTGCCGCGCACGGACATGCCACGTTGCTCACGCTGACTATGGACAGTGGCGATCAACCGGTCTTCATCCACGACGTGCAGGTTGATCCTGTCCGGCACAATCCACTCCATATCGACTTCTTCGCACCAAACCTCAGGCAAGCGCTTAACGCCATGGTCCCCGTCGCCCTTCACAACCCCGCCCAGGACGCCGAGGGCGTGCTCACGACCATGAGAACCGAGATCGAGGTGCGCGGTCTCCCCACGGACATCCCGCCACAAGTCGATGGCGATCTCTCCAGTCTCGTGCACGTCGGCGATGCGCTCCGCGTCTCAGACCTCCTCCTACCACCGGGCGTGGTATCGGTTACCGATGAGGAAGAAGTCATTGCGGTGCTCTCTGCGGAGGAAGCACCCGAGCCGGTGGAGACCGAAGAGGAAGCGGAGGAAGCCGAAGCAGCCGCCGAGGGCGAGGCTGGGATCGTGGACGAGAGCCAGACCAGCGAGTCGGCGTCCCCTGCCGAGGAATAGGGAACAGGGCGAACCTACCGGCAACCCGACGCGTCTTCGACGCCAAGCCCGCGAAC
>DASYWB010000192.1:0-2819 GCA_035936495.1 Thermomicrobiales bacterium | reverse complement strand
GGACGTGATCGTGGTGGAGAGCGCAGCCAACTTGCCGATCGAACTCGATCCTGTGCTGGTTGATGAGCCAGTGACGCTGGTCGACGCCGCAGGGCGTCGACTTCGCAAGGTCGTCTCGCAGCCGGAGAGGCGACGCTGGCGGTTCTTCCAGGATGCCCCGGAGATCATAGGAGTCGAAGTCGCGGACGGTGAGGACGGATCCGATCTTCTGCGGCGAACTCTCTCGGCGTATCTGGCAGCGTCCGGTGTTCGCATCAACCAAGCCGATGACATCGAGACGTTCGCTCGGGAAGCGGCTCGGCACATCCGCTGACGCCCGCCCAGAAGTGCCGCTCGCGCGGACCTGGAGCGGCGGTGGCCGACGGCTCGGCGTACAGGGCGGGGAGGACCGAATGTTCCTTCGCGGCGCCCTCGCACGTCGACGGTCTGCCCTATTGACATCGCTCAAGCGAAGAGGGAGGAAGCCGGAGGTCCCTGGGTCCGCCATGACGCACGTAATCCAGTACCCGAACAGCAGGCCGGGCGGCATCGAGAGGAGCAGCCGGCTGCGTTATGTTCGTCACTGGCCGTGTTGGGGCCCTCTGGCCCGCCCTGCTCGGAAGGTATGGAGGCCATCACCGATGAAAGGTCCGGTTGTAGCCCTGCTCGTGCGTCTGCTTGTTGCGCTACTCATTGCGTTCGGTCCACTTGTGGGAATGCTCATATACCTGCAACTGAAGTTTGGCCAGATAGGGATAAACATGGAATTCCTTGAAATTGGCGTTGCTGTGCTTATCACCCCATTCGCAATCTTTGCGGCTGCCATCTACCTCTACCGGACGTGGTACAAGGGATGAGCGTCACGGCCAACAGCGGCCGTTGCACTCCCCCGTTGGTCCACCCGTCTGGGCCGCACCGAGGTGCCGGGGGTGCGGTCGCTCCGATCGCCCAGATCGGCGCGGCGTCGGCGCGCACAATCCGGCATTCGGGACGGGGCCCATTGAGGGATGATGGGATCATGATCCCATGGCCTGACCTGCTGCGAGCGCCGGACGGTGGCGCCTCCGCCTCTGGACCGGCACGGCCAGAGTGAAATCAATTCGAACGCACCGCGCCCACGCCACTGTGCCTACGGTGCGGTTGGCGAAGCCGCCCTCCGAGGGTTCGCGGGAGCATTTGGGCGCCGGCGGCAGCCACCGGCTCCCCCACCCCTTCCGGTGAATAGGGCGCTAGCGGTGGTCACGGCCGTGGTGTCGTTCCTCGGAGCCGGCTGGGTGTTTCTCATGCTGGGGCTCCACATCGCCTTCGGCGGCTCGCTCACGTGGGGAAGGAGAGATCTCCGTGGCGTGGGTCTCGGCCTCGGCCTGACGGCACTGCTGCTCCTTTTCGTGGCCGCGGGGTTCTTGTGCATCAAGCGTCGGCGCATAGGACTGAACCTTTCCCTTGCGACAGGGATCCTCGGAACAGTCCTCAGTGGGGGAGGACTGGCGGCAGGAGGCGGCGCCGGGCCGCTTCCTGCCGCCCACTGGTGGGTTCTCTGGCAGTTGCTCTGGCCGCCCTCGTGCTGGAGGTCCGCCAGGCTCCCGCCGGCTGAGAGGAGTTCAGTCGCTCGAGGCGGTGGCGGCCGACGGCTTGCCGTCGCGGCGGCCCAGGACACCGATCGCTTCTTCGGCTGGCCTCGGACCCCGGCGACCCGGCATTCGGGACGGGCCCCTGAGGGATGATGGCATCATGATCCCATGGCCTCACCTGCTGAGAGCGACGGCGGTGGCGCATCCGCCTCTGGGCTGGTCCGCCCAGAGTGGAACTCGAACGCCCCTTTAAGGACGCCCACACCTCGTGGAGGAAGCGTTACGCCATGGAATGAGCTACCCAAGCGACCGCACAAGAATCGAGATCTCCTCAATATCACAGGCAGCCGGTCGGATTCGAGAGCAGAGGGGCTAGAGATCCTTGGGTGGCTCAATCCAGTGACAGTTATTGCAGCACTCGTCACAGGAGTAGGCAAGCTATTCGGCAAACTCTTCGGATGCGGCAGCCGATAAGCAGCGTGCTTCTGCTTGGCGTTGCGCCGCGCCGCCTCATCCGGGATGCAGCTGCCGCCCCGAGGTGCCGGTCGCGCGTGGCCTTGAGCGGCGGCGGCCGACGGTTCGGCGTCGAGGGTCAGGGCGCACCGAAGGCTTCTTCGCGCTGGCCTCGGAAGTCGGCGACGCGGCATTACTTGTGCCCCGACCGGCACTTGCGGGACAGGGCGCCGGTCCTTTGCTGCTAGGCGAGCGCGATCCTGGCGCCCACCTAGCAGGTCGGACCGGGGGACCGATGAGAAATGGCGGCGGCGCCGGTCTGATTCCGGTCGGCCAGGTGCCTGGGACCGCAGCACGGAAGAGCGACCTAATGAGACCGCTCCGATACTCGATCAACGTCACCCTCGACGGCTGCTGCGACCACCGGGTAGGGAACCCTGACGAGGAGTTGCATCGCCATTTTGCCACCGAGCTGGAACGAGCCGATGCCCTTCTCCTTGGCCGGGTGACCTACGAGATTGATGGAGGCAGCGTGGCGGAAGCCGGCGACGGGAACATGGCCTGACTGGATGGCTGATTGGATGATCCCCTTCGCCCGGACGATCCACGGGGCAAAGAAGTACGTCGTGTCGGGCACCCTGGACCGGGTCGATTGGAACGCGGAGCTCGTCCAGCGTGACCTGGGGAAAGCCGTTCAGCAGCTCAAGCGGGAGCCTGGCAGAGGCCTGTACGTGGGAGGCGTGACCCTCCCGCTGGCCTTGGCGGATCTGGGATTGATCGATGAGTACGAGTTTGTCGTGCACCCCATCGTGGCGG
>DASYWB010000191.1:0-2420 GCA_035936495.1 Thermomicrobiales bacterium | reverse complement strand
ATCCGCGCTGCCCACGTCGTTGCACTGCCGGCCTCCACGATACCGTCATGCTGTCCACTCCACTTCGCTGCTCTACCGGCCAAAGCGCTGCCGAATCTCGCGAATCCCGATTCCATCCTGGCGGAGGGCGATCATCTGCCGCAGGCGTGAGAGCTCGTCGCCGTCGAAGAGGAGGTAACCGCTCTCGGTCCGCGCCGTCGGGATAACCAGCCCCTCCCGCAGGTAGAAGTCGAGGTGCGTTCGCGTCAGGCCGGTCGCCGCGCGCAAATCACTGGTCATATAGAAGCGGGTCACGGCGACTTCGACGGGCGGATCGGCGACGGTCTCGACCACGACGAGCTCCTCCTAACAGGTTGACGGACGGCGAAGCGTGACGATTGGAGATCCGGCACGGCGGGCCGTGCCCTTACTGCGCCTCTGCTCCCCGCGAGCGTTATTCCGCTCTGCAAGTGCATACCGCTATCTTAGGATCGAAAGATGGTTCTGTAAAGTGGTTGCCACATTGTCACCGTCCACAAGTGTCCGGACAGAGATTTACCGCGAAGCGTTGTGTGGCTGTGCGGCCCAATGGCCTAAGAAACAGCGGCAAGGCGGGCAGGAATTTGTAGCGGCACGGCGCGCCGTGACCGGAGGTGGTGCCCACGACGAGGCCAATCCAGCCGAATACGGATCACGACGTGCCCTGCCAACGATGGTGGAAAGAGGATCCGTCGTGGGGTGCCCGATAGGCATCAAGTTTAGGCGGTTGAGGCATGGGAGTAGGCGCTCTGGACTCGGTCGCGGCCCAAGCCGACGCACCTACCACGCGTCCGGTCCGGGTCGAACACGGCATCCCGAGGTGCGCGGAACACCGATGAGGACGCCCAACTGCTCTTAACTTGATGCCTATGGGACGCGCGGCGGTGATGCCTGATATTCTGTTCGCCAACGGGTCTTGTCGATCACGAGTTGAGAGGAATCGTTGCTCTACAACCCGGATATCCACCCCCCGTCGATGGATGTGTTGGGAAGGATACGATTACGCCCCAGCAGGCAGCTACGTGGTGCCAATTGTGATGGCAGGGCGCGTTTCGCTATTCGGCGATATGGTAGACACGGTCTCTCCGCGCTCACTGGGGTCGCTCGTCGCTGGGTTCAAGGCGGCGGCGACGAAACAGATCAGTGTTGCTCGTGGATGGCCGGGCGCTCCCGTCTGGCAACGCGGCTACCACGACCGGGTGGTGCGCGATGACGCGGATCTGGATGAGTTCCGTTGGTACATCAATGGATATGCGGCCACCTCGGCGCGCGACCGGGAGAACCTCGCCGGCTGACCCGGATAGAGGCACCCGTGCCACGCCTCGTCTCCGCACCACCCACTATAGTTGGCGCGGTGCGGACCGCATGCCGGTACCCGCCGGCCGATCCGTGACCGGTATGGAGATAAGCGTATGGTCCAATCCCCAATCATCGAGGCGCGGGGGCTGGTCAAACGCTATGGCGGCTTTTCGGCGGTCGATGGTGTCGATCTCGTCGTCGATTCCGGTGAGGTCTTCGGGATCCTTGGCCCCAATGGCGCCGGGAAGACCACCACCCTGGAGATGATCGAGGGGCTGCGTCCTCCTGACGCGGGCACCATTCACGTTGCCGGGATCGACGCGGTCAGCGACAGCACGGCGGTGCGGCGAATCATCGGCGTGCAATTGCAGACGACGGCGCTCTTCGACTATCTCTCGGCGGCGGAGCTCGTCACGCTCTTCGCCAGCCTCTACGATGCCGACGCATCGCCTGCGCGCGTCGACGCATTGCTCGCGATGGTGGGGCTCGAAGACAAGCGCGATGCGCGCGTCAATCAGCTCTCCGGCGGCCAGCAGCAACGATTGTCGATCGCCCTGGCGCTGGTCAACCGGCCGAAGGTCGTCTTTCTCGACGAGCCGACCACCGGGCTCGATCCTCAGGCCCGGCGGATGCTCTGGGCAACCGTCCGCGACATCAACGCGGCAGGCGCCACGGTGGTCCTGACCACCCACTACATGGAAGAGGCCGAGGTGCTGTGTGACCGGATCGCGATCATGGACCGGGGCCAAGTCATCGCGCTCGACACGCCCGCCGCGCTCATCCGGGGGCTGGCGATGGAAGCGACCATCCGCGCCCGTGTCATCGGTGGATCGTTGACCGCGGTCGATCTGGATGGGCTCGCCGCGGTCTCCGATGCCTCCGTCAACGAGGGCATCGTGCAGATTTACACGACCGATGTTCAGTCCTCGCTGGTCGCCTTGCTCGATCTGACTCGGCAGCGGGACGTCACGCTGACCGAGCTGACGACGAGCCAGGCCAATCTGGAAGACGTCTTCCTCCAGCTCACGGGTCGCCAGTACGACCAGGATGAGCCCACCGCCAAAGAAGCCGCCGATTGACCGGGGATTGACGCACGAGCAAGG
>DASYWB010000190.1:0-5960 GCA_035936495.1 Thermomicrobiales bacterium | reverse complement strand
ATAGTCTCTCAGCCGTTGGAACAGCGCGATCGCGGGTAAGGCGAAGACAGCGGCCAGCGCGGCGGTAACGACCGCCCGGCGAGGGATGAGATGGTCCTCAACTGGCGTGGTAGAGCCTGTAACAGGTACGGCGCGCCGGGTCAGAAAGGCGAAGAGCGTGACCACCGTGGCGGCGTAGATGGTGTAAGCGGCGAGATACCCGAGCGCGGTGGCAACTTCAGCCTGGTGGGGGGGGAGCCCCCGAAAGTTGGTATCGAGGGTTGGGGCGAGAAAGACCATCGATCCGATCCATAGGACCGTCGTGGCGATAGCGATAAACGCGATCCCCTGTCGCGTTCCGGGTCCCCGCCATCCGCTCAATCGCCCCCGCCCATGCTCGGTAGCCCAGGCATAGAGGGCACCAACGAGCGTGCCGACGGCCAGCACGCCTATCAGTCCGGAGCGGATCCCGAACCTCTTCGCTTCGTCGTAGCCGCCCAGATCACGGAGTGTCTGCAGGAATCGCTCGATGCCGATGGCCGGAGCGAGGCGGTCGGGGATCATCTCCTGCGGCGGCGAGATACCGAGCCACGACCGCATCGCTAACTGCACTTGGGTGAGCAGCAGCGCGGCGACGAATCCCGCGAGAAGGCCGGCGAGTGCCAAGCCGGCGTGTCGTAACTTGATCATGTCTTGCTCCCTCGGAGACGAAAAGTTGGTGGTGGATGATGCCGCCGGTCTGACGGTGCGGCTCAGCGTCTACAGGCGGCGTGAGCATACCTACACGTTCACGTGCAACAGGGAGTGCCGATGCGTCAGAACGTCACTCAGGATACGGAGCCGGCGCGGCCGCGGATCACCGTGAGGCCGCATGCGGGGCGGCATCAGCGCGTGGAATAGTTTGGTCTTCCCTGGTTCGCGATAAACGACAAGATAGGTAACACCGGCTTCGGCTCAAGACCACGGCATGTAGTACCCGCCACTGGTGGCAATCCTCCCGATCCCGTTGGGCGGAAGCGGAGGTTCTCTCCTGGGCGGCTTGGTGCGGCAGCGACGAACCGTGTCTCGGCCCGCACCAGAGGACCTCGTATCCTCCCGTGCGAAGATTACCTTGCCACTCGCGCAGGGGCCGACCATGTGTCGGCCCACGGCGCTCGGCAGGGTCTCGTGCCCTCCCGAGCGCCTACCCTGCGCGAGAAAAAGGTGAAGGCTGTTGGCCAACATACTCGGAGCATTCACCCGGGATCAGGATTAGTCGTCCCCGGCCGTCGCGTGCTCGACCGTGGCGGGTTGGCGCGGCACCATGCCCACTTCAGGATCGTCCGTGCCGCTTGGTGGACCGAAGATCTTCGACACCTCCGCCCCGTCGAGCGTCTCCTTTTCTAGGAGAGCCGCCACGAGCGCATCGAGCTGCGGCCGGAAACGGCGGTTGATCTCTAATGCGCGGGCCAAGCCGCCTTCGATGATCTCACGGACCGCCGCGTCGAGACGTTGCGCCGTGGCGTCGGAATAGGCCTTGTCCTGGGTGATCTCCCGCCCAAGGAAGACGTGCTCCTCGCCGGTGCCAAGGTAGATCGGCCCAACGTCGCCGCTCATGCCCCAGAGTCCGACCATTCGACGCGCGAGCGAGGTCGCCTCCTTCAGATCGCTCTCGGCACCCGTGGTGATCTCGTCGTAGACGACGATTTCGGCGGCGCGGCCCCCGAGCATCATCGCCAAGCGCCCCAGCAGGTAGGTCCGGCTGTAGTTGTGGCGGTCTTCCTCGGGCATCTGAACCGTGACGCCGAGCGCACGGCCCCGGGGGACAATACTCACCTTGCGCAGGGGGTCAGCACCGGGCGTGAAGTGCGCGACGATGGCATGGCCGGCCTCATGGTAGGCAACGACCTCCCGCTCTTTCGGGTTCATCAGACCCGACTTTGCGGTGCCCAAGAGAATCTTGTCGAGTGCTTCCTCGAAGTCAGACGGCATGATCTCCTTTCGATTACGGCGAGCCGCGGTCAGAGCCGCTTCATTGACGAGATTGGAGAGATCGGCGCCGGAAAATCCGGTTGTGCCCCGCGCCAGCGATTCGAGATCAACCGTGCTGGAGAGTGGAATGCCCCGAGAGTGGATCTCCAAGATGGCCTTTCGCCCCTGGCGGTCGGGAAGCCCGACAACGACCTGGCGGTCGAACCGGCCCGGGCGCAGCAACGCGGGGTCGAGCACATCCGGCCGGTTGGTCGCGGCCATCACGATCACTTCTTGGTTGGTCTCGAAACCATCCATCTCGACGAGGAGTTGATTGAGCGTCTGCTCGCGCTCGTCGTTCGAGCCACCGAGACCGGCGAATCGCTGCCTGCCGACCGCATCGAGCTCATCGACGAAGATGATGCCAGGCGCGGCGGACTTGGCCTTTTCGAAGAGGTCTCGCACCCGGCTGGCGCCGACGCCCACGAACATCTCGACGAATTCTGACGCCGACACGCTGTAGAACGGCACCCCCGCCTCGCCGGCGACCGCGCGAGCGGTCAGCGTCTTTCCGGTGCCCGGAGGCCCGACGAGCAAGACCCCGCGCGGCAGCCGGGCGCCGAGCGAGTGGTACTTGGCGGGGTTCCGGAGGAAATCCACGACCTCCATCAGCTCGGTCTTCGCCTCATCCTCCCCCGCAACGTCGGCGAACGTGACCTGTGGCCGCTCGGGATCATGTTGGCGGGCCTTCGAGCGTCCAAAGCCAAAGACGTTCTGCTGGCCGCGCGTCATCTGACGGCCCATGAAGACGATCAGGGCGACGAAGAGGAGTAGCGGCGCGAAGCTAAAGAGCAAGCCCGTCCAGATCGAGTCAGAATCCGGGTCACCGGTGTAATCCACGTCCTGGGCGTCGAGAAGCGGAATGAGCGATTCGTCGCCCTGGGGAGGAAGGTCGGCAACGATGTGCTTAGTCTCCTCGGTATCACCGATCGTGTCCGGAGGAACGATCTCGCCCTCTTCGTTGACCAGGACGGTCTGATTGAGGTCGGCCTCGATCTCGGTGCCGCCGATGATGGCTTCGGTCACATTGCCGTCGGCGATCTGAGCTTTGATCGCGGAGTAAGCGACAGCCGTCCGCTCGGCGGCGTCGTCGTCGCCAAAGATGGTGATCGCATACCAGCCGATGAAGCTGATCAGAATCAGGCCAAAGAGCCAGGGCGGGATCCGCGTCCCACGCTTGGGAGGTTCGCCGCCGGTTCCATCGCCGCGCGGACCCGATGGACCGGGATTAGGGGACTTCGGCCGATTGTTTCCATCACGCTGCTGCATCAAGTAAATCCATTCTGGTGTTCAAATCGTCACCGGCCGTCGCCGGGAAAGAGGTCGCCGAGCGCCCTTGAGAGTGTCGAGAACACCCGGCGCGAGCGGCCGCAACCTGACATCGGAGATCATCCCACCGCAAGCGCGGTCTCCTCGTGGCGACCCTGCACTGTTTATTGTACTCAGGCGGACCTATTGGCGTCGGTTCACGGGTTGTCAATCAGGCGCCACCAGGCCGGAACGGCATAGGGATCATCTTCTTCGTGGGCGAACCCAAGCCACTCGACCAATCCGGATTGGCGGAGGATAGCTGGAATGGCCTGGCCGTGGACAACCATTTTGGCTGTCCGCTCGGTCTCGCCCCATTGCCGCACTGCTTCCTGGTAGGCGGCGGCGGCAGCGGGGTCGGTCAGCATCACGTCGATGAATTGCGGGGTCGTGAAGCTTTCGCCTTCCAGCCGGCGCAATACGTTGACCACTGGTTCGTCAAGCAGCGCGATGAGACCGGCAATGGGATCATTGCTCTGGGCCTCCCTCTTAGACGTCATCGCCCCTCCTTGCCCTAATAGCCGAGTGCGGCGCCATCAGCCCGCGGGTCAGCCGCACCGAGCAGCAGCCCGCGGCTCGGATCACGGAGGATCATCTGCGCGTGGCCCGCGTGGGGGTCCCAATCCACGGTCGGCTCAGGCTGATGGCCTCTCGCGGTGAGCTCGGCCAGCACACCGGTTGGGAAGCGGCTCTCAAGGCGCACGGTCCGCGGGTCATCCTCGGGGCCGCCCCCGGCGAGCCAGCGCGGCGCGTCGATGGCCGCCCCTGGATTGCCAAGCATGTCGAAGTCAATGAGGTCAGTCACGAGCTGGAGATGCACCTGTGCCTGGGCATCGCCGCCCTGCGTGCCCAGCGGGCCAACGAGCTGACCCGCCCGGAGCAACATGGCCGGCATCAGCGTGTGCAGCGTCCGTTTCCCAGGCTCGAAGCGGTTTGGATGGTTGTCAGCTAACGAGAAGTAGGCGCCGCGATTCTGCAGCACGATTCCGGTGTCGCCGGCGATGACGCCCGATCCAAAGCCCTGGTAGATGCTCTGGATCAAGGAGACCGCGTTGCCGTCGCGGTCAACCGCGCAGATCGCCACCGTGTCGCCCGGTAGGGTGGGCGCGCCGGCAAGCGCATTGTGGGGGTCGTAGTGCCGCCACAGGTCTTCGGCAAAGGCAGGTGAGGTCAATGCCGAGGTATCAATTGAAACGAACCGGGGATCGGAGAGTCGCTGATCGCGAACGGCGAACGCCAGCTTCTTGGCCTCGATCAGCGGGTGCAGATGATCGACCGCGCCCCAGCGGCCGCCAAGATCGACCCGCTCGATGAGATTGAGTGCGAGGAGCGCGGTGAGGCCTTGCGAGTTCGGCGGCATTTCAGCAACCGTCAGCCCGCGGTAGTCGGTGGTCAGAGGTTTGACCCATTCGCCCCGGTGGCCGGCCAAGTCATACATTGAGAGGCGGCCGCCGAGACTCGCTGATGTGGCCACCATGCGCTCGGCGATCTCGCCCGAGTAGAAGACATCCCGGCCTTCGCTGGCGATCCTGGCCAGGGAGCGGGCCAGCGCGGGTAACCGCAAGCGGTCGCCTTCCTTCGGCGCGGCGCCATCCGCGAGAAAGGTGGTAGCCGCGAGCTCGTCGGCCGCCAGGAAATCGCGCACGGCAGCGATACCTTGCGAGAGCCGCGCCGAGACCGGGAATCCAGCATGAGCATAGTCAACCGCGGGACGCAGGAGCCGCTCCATCGGCAGGCGGCAGAATCGCGCGTGCGCCTCGTACCAGGCGTCGATCGTCCCCGGCACCGTGACGGCGTGGATGCCGCGCTTCGGCATTCGCCCCGCGCCGATCTCGCGCAGAGACTCCCGATCGGCAGCAATCGGCGTTCGGCCGGACCCGTTGTAGGCGTGAAGGCTCCGGCTCGCCGCATCGAAAGCGATGAAGAAGCAGTCGCCGCCGATGGACGTTTGATCGGGATAGACGACGGTCAAGACGGCATTCGCGGCGAGCGCGGCGTCCATCGCGCTGCCGCCATCTTGGAGGGCGGCAATGCCAGCGCCACTGGCGAGCGCGTGTGGCGCGGCCACCATCCCGTTGTACGCCTGGCTGGACCGGGATGCGCCTGTTTGACTCATGAAGCAGCGATGTCCGTTCTCTTTAGATCAGGTAGAGCGCACGTTGCGGCGGCACCAGGAACTGTACCGCGTCCGGCGTCACGACGATATCCTCCTCCAAGCCAATTGGGCCGATGCATGGCTCTGATCTGAGGTCATCCAGCGGGCGCTCATTGGGGCCAAGCAGCCACACCAGCACAAGGCGGTTCACGACCATCGGTGCCAGGTCTGCGGTATTCGCCTCCAAACGGGCGCTGGTCCCTACAGCGAAGCGGCCCACATCCGGCCCCTCGGCCAACCACACAACGGGCCCGACGTCGTGGAGAACGTTCTGTGCCTCTGTCCGAACGACCACGTTCTCTTTGACCTGGGCGGGATCGTCATCACCGAGGCTTTCCTCGTCATGTCCGTCCCGCAGGACCAGGCCGTCGGGGAACTTCGTCGTCACTCGTCTCACCCTCTTGACCCGACGGCGTTGGCCTACCACCGGTCGCTCTTTGATCAGAGATAAGCGGGTCGCCCATTACTCGGCCTCGTCCTCGAACCACTCGGGCGGCAGCGGCACGGG
>DASYWB010000189.1:0-4631 GCA_035936495.1 Thermomicrobiales bacterium | reverse complement strand
CTTCATCGGCTATTCCATTCTCTCGGGAGAGATTGCCATCGACGCAGATGGACAATGGACCGGTGATCTGGTTGTTGCCCAGACCGAGCGCGATGGCGTGATTGCGTTCTCCGACGGCCCGTTCACCCTTCCGGCGTCGCGCACCCCGGTGGTGCCTGCCGACCAGCTCACGATTGGGATGCCGGTCACCGGATTGCCGTCGGTGGCAACCCCTGCTCCATGACGAGTGTTTGTCCCCTCGATGTAGCGATAACGAATGGAGCTGAGCATGACTCGGGAACGATGGATCACCTTCGGAAGCATCGCGGCTACCCTGGGTGGCCTTAGTTGGCTGGCGAAGATGGCCGTCATCATCGCGACGGACGGCGAGGTAAACGACGAGGGCGCCGCGGCTTTCTTCTACATCCTTGGTGCGGCGCTCATGATGATCGGGTCGACGGCCGTCGGGGTCCTCCTGGCGGGCCGCAGGCCGCGGTGGACACTCGTCGTGGCAGTGGCCCTCTCGCCAATCTTCTTCATCATTTCATTCTCGATCCTCGATGGCGTCGCCAAGCCGTTGGTCGGTGACCGTGGACCGGCATATCTCCAAGATGAAGCGGGCATCGTGACCACGGCCGTGGCCTGGCTGATACTTGGCATCAGCGTCCTCAACGCCTCCCGCGGATCCGATGGCGCCAGATCGATTGTCCCCGTGCGCGAACCGTCTGACGCGGGTACAGTGATGACACCGTAGGCGACCGTGGTATCGGATGTTGCCGTCCGGAGAGGTGGTGCAATTCGGCATCGACGGTATGGAAGCACACCGAGGAATCCGGCTGGCATGGCTTCTCTGGACGGCCTGTGCCATGGGCGCCGTCGCGTCGCTGGGCTTCGCCGCCGTGAACGGCGCGGCCCAGCGCGAGACCGGTCTGATCGAGGCTGGCGGTAATGCCGGCCTGACCCTGGCATTCGGCACCGTCGGTGCATTGGTGGCGGTGCGACACGTCCGGAACCCGGTCGGCTGGTTGCTCATCGCGCTCGGCTGCACCTTCGCAATCCACGGCTTCGCTCAGGAGTACGCCACCTACGTCTTCACGTCTAAGCCCGATGCGCCGTGGGGTGGCGAGACGGTCGCGTGGGTCAGCGCTTTCAAAGGCGAGGTCACCGGGATCGGCCTTTTTGCTCTCGTGCTCCTATTCTTCCCGAATGGCCGGCTGCCGTCGCCGCCCTGGCGGATCGTCATGTGGATTGCCGCGGCTGGTATCGGGCTGTCGATGCTTGCCGCCTTCCGCCCAGGACCCTTCCGCAGCGCCTCCTACCCCCCGTCGGTTACGAACCCGCTCGGAGTCCCGGGCGGCGACGCCATCTTCGGCGCCGCCGAGGCGCTCGGGATGATCCTCATGCTTGTCGCGGTCATTCTGGCGATCGCCTCGGCCGTACGCCGATTCCGCCACGCCGAAGGCAGCGAGCGGCGGCAGCTCGAGTGGCTCGTGCTGGGTGCTGGCGCGGTCGTCGCCTTTATGGTGGGCACGCAGCTGCTGTTCAAGGTACCGCGCGGGATCGAGGAACCCTTGTTCTATCTCGCCTTCGCGGCTCTACCCACCGCCATCGGTGTTGCCATCCTCAAGCATGACCTCTACGATATCGACCTCGTCCTCAGCCGGACCCTCGTCTGGGGAAGTTTGACCGCCGTCATCGTCGGGACCTACGTGGTGGTGGTTGGCTTTCTGGGCACGCTGGTCCACGCCCGGGGCGATTTCATTCCGTCCCTCGTCGCTACCGGGTTGGTCGCACTCCTGTTCCAATCGCTACGCGATCGCGTGCAGCGGCTCGTCAATCGCCTCATCTACGGGGACCGCGACGACCCCTATGCCGTCGTCTCCCGCCTCGGTTGGCGGCTGGAGGCGACGCTGGCGCCGGGGGCGGTGCTGCCGACGATCGTCAAGACCGTCGCTGAGGCGCTAAAGTTGCCGTACGTCGCCATCGCGCTCCGCCAGGGCCAGACGCTGAGCGTTACTGCCGCATTTGGCACTCCGGGCCGCGACTTGCTCAACCTACCGCTGATGTACCAATCAGAGCCGGTTGGGCAGCTCTCGCTCGCGCCCCGCGCACCCGGTGACGCCTTCACGACCAACGACCTTCGCCTGCTGGAGGACCTGGCTAGGCAAGTCGGTATTGTCGCCCACGCCGTCCGGCTGACCGGCGAACTCCAGCGCTCCCGGGAACGGCTGGTGACGGCGCGTGAGGAGGAGCGCCGCCGCCTCCGCCGCGATCTGCACGACGGCGTCGGTCCTTCGCTGGCGAGCATCACGCTCAAGCTCGAAGCGGCTCGCAACCTGCTTCCGCGCGATCCCGGTGCGGTCGACGCGCTCCTAGCCGACCTGACGACGCAGACCCAGGCCGCAATCGCTGATGTGCGGCGGGCCGTCTACGACCTGCGGCCACCGGCGCTCGACGAACTTGGCCTCGTCTCCGCGCTGCGGGCGCATGCTGCCCGCCTTGAGGGGGAAGGCCCGCGCATCGTCATCGATGCCCCGTGTCCGCTCCCCGCGTTGCCCGCCGCTGTCGAGGTAGCCGCCTACCGCATCACGCTCGAAGCTCTGACGAACGTCATTCGCCATGCCGCGGCACGGACGTGCCTTGTGCGTCTGTTGCTGTCCGGCGGCTGCCTCGTCGTCGAGCTGACTGATGACGGCCGAGGCATACCGGCCGATATTCGCGCCGGGGTGGGATTCACGGCGATGCGGGAGCGGACGGTGGAGCTTGGCGGCACGCTCCAGATCGGATCAACGCTGGGCAGTGGAGGCCGGGTCACGGCAAGACTGCCCCTCCCGTTGACGCCCGACGATGGCCGGCTGCCAGATGAAAGGTAAGAGCTGATGGCTGAGAGCTCCCCGCCGATCCGCATCCTTATCGCGGACGACCACACCCTGTTTCGGGACGGCCTGCGTGCCCTCCTTGGCTCGGTCGCCGATACCGAGGTCGTGGGCGAGGCGGCCACCGGCGAGGAGACGATCGCCCAAGCCGCGACGCTGTCTCCCCATGTTGTGCTCATGGATATCCAGATGCCCGGCATGAACGGGATTGAAGCGACGTGGCGCATCCTCCAGATGAACCCAGCTGCCAGGGTCGTCGTGCTAACGATGTTCGAGGACGACGACTCGGTCTTTGCCGCGATGCGGGCGGGAGCGCGCGGCTACGTTCTCAAGGGTGCGGACCAGGGGGAGATGCTGCGAGCCATCCGCGCCGTCGCGAGTGGGGAGGCCTTGTTCGGCCCGGCCATTGCCGACCGGCTCCTTGCCTTCTTTGCGGGCAAGCCGTCCACGACCCCGGTGCCGTTTCCCGATCTCACCAATCGTGAACGGGAGATCCTCCACCTGATCGCCGGTGGCCACGGCAACGCCGACATTGCCGACCGCCTCTTCCTCAGTCCGAAGACCATCCGCAACCACGTCTCCAACATCTTCAGCAAGCTCCAGGTGGCCGACCGTGCCCAGGCTATCGTCCGCGCCCGCGAAGCCGGCCTAGGACACTAGGGACTGTTGGTCAAGCGGTGCTCCCCTTGGGCCATGAGTCCGATCCGACGACATGAACTGACGAATGAGCAATGGGAGCGGCTGACCCCTCTGCTTCTCCCGCACCCCTCGCGCACCGGCTGGCCCGCCCATGACCACCGTACGGTGCTCCACGGCATCCTCGGGATTCCGCGCACTGTGCCCCCTTGGGGGCCCCCGATCGCTATGGGCCATGGTAGACGGTCTCCAGCCGCTTCCGGCGTTGGCGGGAGGCCAGCGTGTGGGAGCGGATGCCGCGCATGCTCCTGTCCGACGCGGCCTTCGAAGGCATGCTAGACGGGTCGCTGGCGATGATTGATGGCACCAATGTGGTGCTTACCAGCAAGCGGCGGGGGGCACGGAAAAAGGGATCGCCAACCACGATATCGGATGCAGCCAGGGCGGCTGGGGAAGCAAGCTCCACCTCGTGGCCGAGCGCGGCGGCAAGCCCATAGCCTCGGCCTTAACCGCAACCGCCGGACAGTGCCATGAGAGCCCACGGGCGATTCCGCTTCTGGAGCGAGTAGTGGACCGAGGCGGTCCCAGCGACAAGGACGACAGCAGTTCGGAGATTCGGGCCTGGCTGGGAGAGTAGGAGATCGAGGGAGTGATCCCGCGCCGCGCGGATGAGCGGGAACCGAACGACTACGATACGGATCCGTATCGTGAGCGGCCGCTGATCGAACGGATGATCGATCAGCTCAAACGCTTTCGGCAGGTGGCCACCCACGCCGAGAAACGGACGGCCAACTACCTCGCGATAGTCCCCATCACCCGCTTCGCCGCCGACCCAGACAATCATTACTTCGGCCACTTCCGCGGAGTATCGATCTTCGAGCAAGCCGCTTGGGAGAACCTTGCGAATCCCTTGGATCGGGGAATATTTCTCGTGGAGCGATACGCCACCTTCTGGCGACGTACCTGTTGTGACCCTCAGGTGAATGGCGTTGACGGAACCGGAGTGGTGCCGGTCCGGCCTCTCCCGCTGCTCGTCTTGGTCATCGTGGGAATCACGATCGGGCTCTGGCGGCGGCCCGGTCCACTGCTCACGGTCGGTGCGCTTATCGTCGCGGCCATGCCGTGGGCGGCGGTGACGAC
>DASYWB010000188.1:0-1928 GCA_035936495.1 Thermomicrobiales bacterium | reverse complement strand
CGCGGCCCTGCGCCGCACGCTTAGCCAACTCGCGCCCGGGCGCCGTACCAAGATTGGGAGCATCGCGGTCACGAGCATGGGCGAATCCGGGGTGCCGCTCGATGCCCACGGCGAGCCCACGTTCGATGTCATCGCCTGGTTTGATACACGGTCGGAGCGACAAGCCGACGCGCTCGCCGATCGGTTCGGACGGGAGACGCTCTTTGCCGCCTCCGGTCTTTCATTGCAACCAATCTGGAGCCTCTGCAAGCTCCTCTGGTTACGTGATCATGAACCGCACGCCTTCACGCGCACGGTGCGTTGGCTGAACGTCGCCGACTACATCGCCTACCGGCTCAGCGGCGTTCACGCCACCGACTATTCACTCGCCTCTCGCACCCATGCGCTGCTGATCCGGGAACGTCGATGGAACGAGGCGTTGTTGCTGGAGCTTGGCCTCCGGACGGATCTCTTCGCGCCGCTGGTTGAAAGTGGCACGCGTCTCGGTCTAATCACGCCCGAGGCTGCGCGGGAAACCGGCCTGCCGCCCAGCACCATCGTCGCCGCAGGCGGTCATGACCACGTCTGCGGAGCGCTCGCCGCGGGCGTCATCGAGCCAGGCACGATCCTCAACTCCATCGGCACCGCCGAGGCGCTGTTCCTGCCGTTGCTCCAGCCGATAGCCGATCCCGCCTTGGGCGAGCAAGGCTACACGCAGGGTGCGCACGTCGTGCCAAACCGCTACTACGCCTTCGGCGGACAGTACACCTCGGGTGCCGCTATCGACTGGATGCGCTCCATCATTGGCTCGAGTGTTCCCTACGCGGATCTGATTGCCGAAGCCAGCGCGACGCCACCAGGAAGCCTGGGCGTCTGCTTCTTACCGCACCTGCGGATGGCCGCCCCACCGCGCGACGACCCGCATCCGGGTGGAGCCTTTATCGGCCTCAGTACCGATGCCAAACGCGGCACCCTCGTCCGCGCCCTGTTCGAGGGTTTGGCGTTCGAGTCCCGGGCATCGCTCGACCCACTCCTCTGGCACGCCGGTCTCTCACGACCCGCGGAGATCGTTGCTATTGGCGGCGTGACGCGAAACGACCTGCTCATGCAGATCAAAGCGTCGATTCTCGACCGCCCGATAACGGTCGCGGGCGTTGAAGAGGCGACCACCCTCGGCGCGGCCATCCTTGGGGGCTTGGGCGCGGGGATCTATTCGGACATCCCCACCGCCCTTCGCACACGAGACCATCCCGCGACCCAAGTGATGCCCAATCCGGACGAGTCGAGCCTCTACGAGACCATCTACCAACGCGTCTATCGTCACATCTACCCGGCCTTGCTCGCGCTCAAGCACGAGAACCTGGCGATCCAGGCAGAGACATCATGACCGACGGCCGGACCATGGGCCTCGATGCCTCGCCTCGATGACTGCCCTGAAGGACTAACGATGGCCGTCTCTCGTGCGTACCTCGGACTCGACCTCGGCACGTCAGCGATCAAGGCGCTCGTCGTGGAGGAATCCGGCCGCGTCCTGGGGAGCGGAAGCGCCGAGTACCCTATTCTCCATCCTCATCCTGGTCGCGCTGAGCAGGACCCGGACGACTGGTGGCGAGCGACGGTCACCGCCACCCGGCAGGCTATGGCCGGCGCGTCCGCACCAGCGATCGCCGCCATCGGCATCTCCGGCCAGATGCATGGCACGGCGCTGCTGGATGCGGAACAGCGCCCGCTCGGCCCGGCGATCATCTGGATGGATCAGCGGTCCGGTCGCGAGGTGGATGAGCTGACCGAGCTCATCGGTCGGGAGCCCTTGATTCGAACGGCGGGCAGCCCGCTGGCGACGGGGTTTCAAGCGGCGACGCTTCGCTGGCTGCAGCGCCATGAACCGGGTCGCTGGGGTCAGGTCCGGCGTATCCTGCTCCCGAAAGACGAGCTGCGGCGGCGTCTCA
>DASYWB010000187.1:0-11221 GCA_035936495.1 Thermomicrobiales bacterium | reverse complement strand
TACGCTTATCTCATCAAGCTGCTCCGGCGCCTGTGCCCGGACCCACGCGCGGTAGGCGTCCTCATAGCAACCTGGCTCGTCTGAGATCTCCAGACAGTCAAATCCATACTCGGGGTACGGCTCTCGATGATCTCGGTTGGCGTGCGGCAGGAAATGCAGCTTCCCGATGTTGCCGGTGCGATAGCCATACGGCGTGAGCAGCCTGGGCAACGTCACCGTCTCCGGCGGCACGGGCACACCCATGTGGGTAATGCCCAGCGTGGAGGGATATTGCCCGGTCAGGAAGCTGGCGCGGCTAGGCATGCAGACCGGGTTCTGCACGAAGTGATGGTCGAAATTGACGCCTTGCGTCGCCAGCCGGTCGAGATTCGGCGTCTTGATGTCCGGGTTGCCATTCGCGCCGAGTGCGTCCCACCGCTGCTGGTCCGTATAGAGAATGAGCATATTTGGCCGTCTCATGCGCCATCCTTTCCGCAGCGGTATCCTCTCACGATCAGGCCCCCATGTCTTTCAGCCAGTATCCCTCGATCCCGAGGGGACCTCGCGGATCCGGCACGCAGGCGCGCAGCGGGCGAAGCGCGTGCAGCTCCTCGGTCGGCCCGAGCTCCACGAGTCAGCTCAGGCCAACCTCGCGCGGCCCGGCGGCATCAACGCGCCATTGATCGCTACCTTCGCAACGGTCGATCTTCGGCCGAGGTCGCATCCTGGATGAATGACGTGACATCACGCTGCAACTTCATCAATGTCTGCCGCTCCAGGTAGACCATGTGCCCGACCGGGTAATGTTCGGTTCGAATGTTGACGCGAAGTGACGGTTCCAGCGCGAGGTGGTTCAGCGTGTAGTTGGTCGCAAAGTAGGGTGTCGCCAAGTCGTAGAAGCCGCATGCCACCAGCAGGTGCAGGTACGGGTTCTTGGCGAAGGCATCGCTCAGCGCCTCGCTCGTTTTTGGATAGCCCTCACCCGCCGAACCCCAATCCCAGTCGACGCCACGCAGGATGTGGTACTCCGCGTCGGTCTCGAACCCGAGATCACGGCGGACGTAGTCGTTGAGCATCGCCGTGAACGGTGGTCGGATGGCGGTCATGCTCGGGTCGAAGTCGGTCCGCTCCGACACGCCACTCGCATCGAAGCCCGTGTATCGGCTATCGAGCCTGCCAACGGTTCGACCCTCATCGCGGAGCAACTCCTTACAGAAGCGCGAGATGTGGATACGAAGGTCACTCTGCTCCACATAACGCGGAGACAAGCCGGTGTAGTGAGCGATCTGGTTGACGACGGCCGCGCGCTCCTTCTCCGATAGGGCGGCCCCTTGAGCGAGTGCCAGGGCGTACTCCCCGGCTGCCCAGCCCTCGACTTCGGCGAGCACCGTTCGCAGGTCCCTCTTCTGAAGGCTCGAAGCCAGGCGACGGTGATACCACGCCGTCGCCGTATAGGTTGGCAGGAAGAGGATGTACGGGAGATCGTTGCCCGGGTCGAACCGAGCGGTCTGCATATTCAAGATGCTCGAGACGAGGACGATCCCATTGAAGGCAACGCCTTGCTCGATCAAGCGCCCGGCCAGCCCAGCGGCGCGGAAGGTGCCATAGCTCTCGCCGACCAAGAAGAGGGGCGACGCCCAGCGCCCGTAGCGCGTCAAGTAGAGGCGAATGAAGGCGCCAACGGACGTGAGGTCCTCTTCCACGCCTCGGAACTTCTTGGCCAGCTCCTCCGTGGCCGCCCGGCTGTACCCGGTATCGACCGGATCGACGAAGACGAGGTCCGTCTGTTCAAGCCACGTCTGCTCGTTGTTGATCAGTTGGAACGGTGGCGCCGGCATCGCCCCGTCATCGAGCATGCGTACGCGGCGCGGGCCGAGACCACCCAGGTGGAGCCAAACCGATGACGACCCCGGCCCGCCATTGAACGAGAACATGAGCGGCCGATCCCGATTCCCGTCCGACCCATCGAGCGTGTAGGCCGTGAAAAACAACCGCGCCTCCACGTCGCCCGTCTCCGTCGCCAGGGGCATGAACCCCGTCGTCACTGAGTACTCGAGCTTCCGCTTCCCAATCCGCAGTTCGTGGTGGGTGATGATCGGTGGTTTCTCGACATGCTCCGTGCGGTTCGAGAGGGGTTCGTTCGACGTGTCGATCCCCTCCCGCTTGCTCGTTGACGGGTCGCTACCCTCGCCCTCGCCACTGGAAGGTGGGGCATTCGCGAACGCCAGGGCGACGAAGGGAAGCACTTTGAGGAAGAGACCCACGGATGATCCTTTCCGCTCCGGCCGGCGGGGCATTGCGCCTCCCGGTCGATAAGGCCCGCGCCGGGAGAGAGCACCCAGGAGGACGGTTCTTCTCCACACCCTAACGAGGGATTGTAGGAGCAGCGTGCGGTTCTCCCGCACCTCAGCCATCAGTCTGGAGCCGCATAGCGATTGACCGCGGATCAGACATGTTTGATGTGAGCATAGTACCAAGCGATGAGTCTCTGACGGGAAAGATCACGCGAGAGCTACATCCGATGTTTGCGGGGTTCACCGCATGGCCCGATCCCGCCGGGAGCGGCGGGATCGCCGCGGCCCGGCCGGCCCCCCTCACGACATATCCGCATAGCGCCAAACGCACCGACAATGCCCCAACGCCCCGATGGGTTGGGGGCTGGCGAGCGGCACCGATGCGGGCCACTGGTCCCGGACGCGGCGCGTTGGCAGGTGCGGGGAGCCTTCCAGATACAAGCGGGAAGCCTTCCAGACACAAAGCGAGGGAGTGGCCAGGCGGCCACCCCCTCGCTCGTCCGATCGATTCGTGTCCGCCGGCTACCTGCTACAGCTCCTGGTGGTAGGCGAAGAGGCGCTCGCCGTCGAGGCGGCGGAGCTTCTGTAGCGCCTCGTTCTCGATCTGGCGGACACGCTCCCGGCTGATCTGGAGCTGCTCGCCCACTTCAGCAAGCGTGTGCTGGTGGCCGGCACCCAGCCCGAACCGGAGCTGGAGGACCAGCTTCTCGCGCGCGGTCAAGGTGTCGAGGGCAGCGTTGACGTCGCGCTTGAGCATCGACTCGCTGGCCGCCTCATAGGGCGTCTCGGAGACCTCATCGGCGATCAAATCGCCGAGACTCGTGTCTTCCTCGTTGCCGATTGGGGTCTCCAGCGAGATGGTGCGCTGCGCCGCCTGGACGATCTGCTGGATCTTCTCCGGCTGAACCTCCATCGCCTCGGCGACCTCTTCCGGCAGCGGCTGGCGCCCGAGCTCCTGTGCGAGCAAGTTAAGCGTCTTCCGATAGCGGGAGATCGAGTCTCCCATGTGAACCGGCAGGCGAATGGTGCGGCTCTGGTCCGCGATCGCCCGGGTGATCGCCTGCCGAATCCACCAGGTCGCGTAGGTGCTGAACCGGAAGCCTTTGCGCCAGTCGTACTTCTGGACGGCACGCATCAGCCCGATGTTGCCCTCCTGGATCAGGTCAAGCAGCGTCAGGCCGCGGTTGACGTACCGCTTCGCGATCGAGACCACCAGGCGGAGGTTGGCGCGGACGAACTGCTGCGTGGCCTCCATCTCGCCGGCCTCGACGCGCTGTGCCAGGTCGATCTCCTGGGCGTGATTGAGCAACGGCGTCTCGGCGATCTCCCGCAGGTAGAGCCGGACCGGGTCGTTGATAAAATTGGGGTCCAGCCGCTGGAGGACATCAAGATCCCGCTCGAGGTCTGGCTCGCGATCCTCGACCGCGTCGGCCAACTGCGTCTGGATTTCCTCGGGAACTTCAATCTTCTCGTCCCGCTCCATCGTCTTGGAGACGAGTTCCCCAATATTGGTCGCGTCGAACGTCTGCATAGAATCGCTCATGCGTCTTACTCCTTGGCGTATACTAGGCCCGATTGACGGCCAAGCCCGAGGCGCTTGATGCCTGGTTTCGTTGACGGTGCTTGATCGGCTCGGCCGGTTCGGCGGCGCTGATACCATTAACGCGCTGGGCGCAAGAATGGTTCCAACCTTCGCGGCAGTCGGGATGACCCTGCCACAGGGCAGAGTACGCCCCCTTCATCATATCAGGATAACGAGAAAACACCAGCCCTTGTGAAAGGATTCACAAGCTTGAGGTACAGACGGACATGGATCGTGGTCTTTCTAGAGCTCGGCTGTCCTGGAAGGCGATGGGACGACCCGACCTCTTCTCCGATGGGACGAACACACCGGACGACTCATGCCCCGGCCGCCGTCCCGCGGGGCGGTGGCCGGGATGAACGCGTTGGAGCGCTAGCTGCCGCAGCCGCACCCTTGTGAGGTCGGGGCATTGCCGCCCGTGTCGAACGAGTGACCGCAAGCGCACGATGCCACCGCATTGGGGTTCTGGACCGTGAAGCCGCCGCCCATAAGCGAATTGACGTAATCGATCTGGGCGCCTTCGAGGTACATCGCGCTGAAGTTATCGACCATCAAGCGCACGCCGTTGGTCTCGATGACTTCGTCGCCTTCCTCGGCCGCCTCGTCAATCGTCATGCCATATTGCAGGCCCGAGCAGCCACCCGGCGCCACGAAGACGCGCAAGCCACCCTCCGGCGTGCCCTGCTCGTCCAGAAACTGCTTGAGCTGATCCACAGCGTCCGGTGAGATCGACAGCATCTTGTTCGCCTCCATAAAAAGTCTATTCGAGCACAGTAGCGTACCTTGGGCACCTACCGTTACTTACCAAATGATAGTGACATTGGGCTGGATTGTCAAGGCGGTGTACTCGTCTGAGACGTGCGGTCGCTAGGTCCCCGCGGGTCCATATTGGGGGGCGGGAGCGGGAAGCCTGGCAGAAGCTCTCGGCTGTGAAGCGTCTCATTCTCGCCTCCTTCACGGCGGCTGAGCCCGGGCAGGTGCCATTCTACGCGGATACTGGCAGGGGCACCGTGTACCGGCATGCCGCTAGAGGACTTCTCAGATCTTGGGGCGCGGCGCCTGTTGATCAAGAACAGGTGAAGGTGCTCCGCGCACCGTGAGATCACCCGTCCAAACTTCCCTCGATGAACCGGTGCTGGTGAGAGGTTCGCGGTTGTCGTTGCCCCGGAGGAGACCGTGGCCGGAAACGAGCTAAGGAAGCGAGGTAGGCACATCGAGGCGGGATCTTCGCCTGCACCCTATCCGCCCAGATAGAGGTGCCGGACGCGCTCGTCGGCCAGGAGCGCCGCACCGGGACCCGTGAAGCGGTTGCGGCCGAGCTCGAGGACGTATCCACGGTCGCTGACCGAGAGCGATTTCGTCGCGTTCTGCTCGACGAGCAACAGCGTCATGCCGGCATCGCGCAGGTCGCTGATCTTCTCGAAGACGAGCTCGACGAAGCGGGGCGCGAGACCCAGCGACGGCTCGTCCATCAGCACGATGCGGGGCTCGATCATCAACGCCCTGCCCATCGCCAGCATCTGCTGCTCGCCGCCACTCATCGTGCCCGCCGCCTGCTTGCGCCGCTCGGCAAGCCGAGGGAAGAGGGTGAAGACTCGGTCCATCGTCTGCCGGATGCGCTGCTTGTCCCCTACCGTAAACGCGCCCATCTCCAAGTTCTCGCCGACGGTCATGTCCTTGAAGACGATGCGCCCCTGTGGCACGTAGGAGATGCCCCGGCGCACGACGAGGTCGGTACGGAGGTTGGTGATCTGCTGTCCGTCGAAGACGACCTCGCCGGTCCAGGGCTTGAGGAAGCCCATGATGACCTTCAGCACCGTGCTCTTGCCGGCTCCGTTCGGCCCGATGATGCTGACCACCTCGCCTGGAAAGAGATCGAGGGAGACATCGTGCAAGATCTGGACGTTGCCGTAGGCCGCGTCGACCGCCCGCACTTCGAGGACCGGCGTGGCGGAACGCGATTCCCCCGCTCGCGGTTCAGCGGCCAAAGTAGGCCTCCATCACCCGCGGATCGGCACGGACGGCCGACGGCTCACCGTGGGCGATCACCTCGCCATAGTCAAGGACGACGAGCTCGTGGCAGATGTCCATCATGATCTTCATCTCATGGTCGGTCACGACGACCGTCATGCCGTTCTCGAGCCACCGCTCGATCTGCTCCAGCAGCCGTCGCTCCATCGTCGGGTTGACCCCCGCGAACGGCTCGTCAAGCATCACCAGTGATGGATCGGTCATCATCAGCCGGATGAATTCGACCAGCTTCTGCTGCCCATACGAGAGATTTGCCGCGTACTCGTCCTGGAGGTGGCGGAGCGAGACGAGGTCTAACAACTGCTCGGCCCGCTCCCGAGCCTCAGCCCGGGACCCCCGGCCGACGACGACCAAATTCTCGAACGCGGTCATCTGGCCGAAGAGGCGGGTGAGCTGGAACGTCCGGCCAATGCCGAGCCGATTGATGTGATCAGGCGCCGCATGACTGATCTCAACGTCACGGAACCGGATGTGGCCACTGTCGGTTTGGACGATGCCGGTGACGGTATTGAACAGGGTTGACTTGCCGGAGCCGTTAGGACCGATCACCCCGGTGATCTGGCCAGGCTTGATTGTCAGCGAGACGTCGGTGAGCGCTTGCAACCCGCCGAACCGCTTAGAGACGTTCGCGATCACCAAGATCGGGGCGCTGCTAACCGTGCTGCTCATAGCCGCCGGCTCCGGGGCAACCAAGCTAGGCGTTGGAGGAGCGCGATCAGGCCCCCGGGCATGAAGAGGACGACGAGGACGATGAGGCCGCCGAAGATCATCTGGTAGGCGTTGGGGTCCAATGCCCAGACCTGTTCGGAAACGAGCGTCAAGACCACGGCGCCGATGATCGGTCCGAGGATCGTGCCTTGCCCACCGAGGATCGACGTCGCGATCGCGCGGATACTCCAGATCACCGCAAAAAAGGCAAGGGGATCGATGTAACCGGTATGGCGGGCGTAGATCGCGCCAGCGACGCCGGGGAAGAAGGAGCTGAGGGCAAAGGCGGCGAGCTTATGGCGGGTGGTATCGATGCCCATGGCTTGAGCGGCGCCCTCATCATCGCGGATCGAGAACAAGCGCAACCCGAACCGGGATGTTCCCACCGCGTAGGAGAGGAGGACCACGGTCACGGTCAGGATCAGCATCGCGTAGTAGTTGGTCAGCCACTCCGAGCGCTCATAGAGGATCGGCAGATAGACCCCCCGGCCGCCAAAGGTGAGCGATTCCCAGGAGGTGACGATGATGCGGGCCAACTCGGTCAGGCCGAGCATGGTGATGGCGAAATAGGGGCCCCGGAGCCGCAGCGTGGGGTAGCCGATCACGAGCGCGATGGCAGTCGTCATCAGGCCGGCCAGCAGCATCGCCAGCGCCCAGTGAACCACGTCGTAGTAGATCAGCAGGGCGCCGGTATAGGCGCCGATGCCGAAGAACCCGGCGTGGCCGAAGGACACGTACCCGGTGAAGCCGGAGATCAGGTTCCAGCTAGAGGCCATGCAGATGGTGAGCAGGACGGTGAGCGTCAGCGACACGCTGTAATCATTGGCGCGACTGGGCAGGATAATCAGCCCGATCGTGACGACGGCCAGGACGACGGTGTAGGCCCAGCCCAGCCGGTGTTCCCACGCGGGGAGCGGCTTCGAGGCCTGCTGCGGGGTCCCAAAGGGTGCGTCGCTCTCGCGCTCGGGGAGTGGGGTCTCGATGACCCCTCCTTGGGGCATGGGCGCCGGGGTCGACGACAGCCGGAATACGTCGCCCGCGTTAGATCCACTCATCGCGAGTCCTCTGGCGTAGGGGAGCGAGCATCACTCGCGGATCCCGAAGAGACCGCTGGGTCTCAACACGAGCACGGTGACGAGCACCGCGTAGGAGACGCCTTGGGCGATTTGGGTATCGATCCAGTAGGCGGCGAGCGTCTCGGCGACACCGAGCCCGAGCGCGCCGGCAAAGGCGCCGACGAAGGAGCCCAACCCTCCGAGCACGATGATCGCGAACGCCTTGCCGATGAACATCGTGCCCATCTCCGGATAGATTGAGAAGATCATCGCCACCAGCGATCCCGCGATGGACGCTAATCCCGCCCCGAGCCCAAACGTGATCAGCCGCACCTGCTGCACGTTGATCCCGCAGACCTGGGCGACGTCGGCTTGCTGGCTGGTGGCCCGGATCGCCTTGCCGAACCGAGACACGCGGAGGAAGGCATAGGTGGCGCCGCTGACCAGCAAGGCAATCGCAAACGCGACCAAGCGGGATCGCGAGATATTGAGCCCGAAGAGATCAACCGATCCACTGAGATAGGGAATCGACCGGAAATTGGCGGTGAACCGGTTGAGGGCAATGCCCTGGAGCAGCGTCGAGAGCCCGAACGTGAGAAGCAGGGACGAGAGAAGCGGTTGCCCGACGACCCGTTCCACCAGGAACTGTTGCAGCAATAAGCCCAGCCCGAAGAGCAACACCGCCGCGATCGGGGTCGCCAGCAGCGGGTTGACGTTCCATGCGGCGTAGAGGGCGAAGGTGAGGTAGGCCCCGATCATCATCAATTCGCCGTGCGCTAGGTTGATCAGGCGCATGACTCCGAAGATCATGTTGAGCCCAGCCGCGAAGAGTGCGTAGACCCCGCCGAGCAAGAGCCCGCTGACAACGACCTGCAGGAGATCCATCGCTAGACGGCAAGACGGCAAGACGGCCAGGCGACCAGGCGGCCAGGCGGCCAGGCAGTAAGGGGGCAAGACGGCAAGACGGCTAGGCGGAAAGACCGGAAGAGGGCGAGAATGCCGGCCCATGCCCTTACGCCGGGGCGGACAATGGTCACGGTCGACATGCGCTCCTCCGTCTCTCCTTGCCGTCTGGCCGCCTTGCCGTCTCTGCGCCTAGCGCTGGTCCCAAGGCGGGGTGGGGAGTTGCAGCTCGCCGCGCTTGAGCTCGTCCGGGGCGACGATCACCTTGAGACCGTCTTGCCACTGCACGGTCAACGGGATGTGCCCGATCATCTGCCCTCGCTCGTCGACTTTGAAGGTTCCCGGCAGGACGGTTGGCATCTCCATCTGGAGCAGTTGGTCGCGGATCGCCTCTGTGTCGAGCGAACCGACCTCTGTCACGGCGGCCTCCAAGACCTGGCAGGCAGAGTAGCCGCTGGCCGAGTGGTAATCCGGGTCGCGCCCATGCATCTCCTGGTAGTTCGCGACGAAGTCGCCGTTACCCGGTGTGTCGATCTCCGGCTCCCACATCGAGGGTCCCAGGACGTAATTCGCGTCCTCGCCGAGCCCCTCGACGAAGTCCGGCTGCGCTGCGCCAACCGAGAAGGCGAAGAGCTTGGGGTTGACACCCAGCTCCTTCGATTGGCGGGTAATCAGGACCGCATCGGGCAGGTAGCTGCCGCCGATCAGCATGTCAGGGTTGGCGTCGCGCACCCGCGTCAGCACCGACGAGACGTCGGTCGCCTTTGCCGGGTACTTCTCGTTGACCACCACCTCGATGCCGGCGGTTTCGCAGTGCGCCTGGGCCCCCTGGGCGGTCGAGGTTGGGAAGAGCGTATCTTCATAGATGATCGCGGCCGTCGTGTAGCCCTGGGCCGGCGCGATGTTGAGAATGATGTCCTTGAAATAGTCGGTGGCGATAGAGTAGACGCCAAACAGGTACTGGTAGCCGCGATCCCAGAGGTCAGCGGCCGAAGCCCCGGCCGCTAGGAGCGGCTGCCGCGCCCGCTCGGTCACTTGGACGACCGACTGGGTGACTGTCGAGGAGTACGGACCAAGCAGGAGATCGACGTTATCCTCATTGAGCAAGCGTTCATAGAGCCGGGCGCCGACGGCGGGATCGGACTGGTCGTCGTAGATCACCATCTGCACGGGACGACCAAGCAGCCCGCCGCTCGCGTTCTTCTGCGCTTCCCAGAGCAGGTAGGCCTCCTGCTGATAGAGGCCCGTGCGACCGTTGGAGCCGGTGGTCGACACCGAGGCGCCGATCTTGACCGGCTCGCCGGAGGGCGGCGGTGCTGCCGGGGAGGCCCCGGGTGAAGCTTCCTGCGCCGCCGATTCGGCGCGGGTCAGGGCTACCGCAAACGGGATGGTGACGCCGAGCGCGGCCGCCCGACGCACTGCCTCGCGCCGGGAGAGGCGTCCTGTCAGCGTCGCTTCCACGATCTGCCGCGCGATGACATCCTCTCGACCAGTCATGGTCTTCTCCATTCGCTTGTATTGCCCGGTCTACGACCGGCACGAGTCGTCGTGTCAGGTGATGGCTCACGTCGCCATCCGCCCTACCCTCGCGGCGGGCTTACGTGCCCCGCGAGAGTGGGGTAGGAATACTACACTCGGTGGCAACCTGCAACCGGTGGGCCGCGGCTCTCGGCACTGAACCTGCGAAGGCATGGTCAGCAATCGGATGCATTGGACATGAGCCGGCGCGTTCGCCGAGAGGGAGATCAGCCGTGGCAAATAAGCTCTCGCACCGCTTGATTGACATCACACCGGGTTTGGATCGCGCGGCTGATGTGATGCGTAACGCCTTCACTCCCTTGCTCGGACCTGACGCTCCGAGAGGCCTGAAGGATGCACTCTATGGCGTTTGGCTCGGGCATCCATTGCATCCGGCGGTTGTGACGATGCCGATCGGTTTCTGGACCACGACGATGATGCTCGATGCGATCGGCGAAGAGAAGGCGTCCGACCTCAGCCTGAAGCTCGGCTTCGTGAGTGCCCTGGGCGCGGCCACGACCGGAGCCGCCCAATGGCAGGACACCTACAACCTGGAAAAGCCCAAGCGACTTGGGGCGCTGCACGCGCTGCTCAACGTGGCGGCAACCGCTCTGTATGGCGCCTCCTGGGTGGCGCGGTCGAACGGGGCGCGCGGCGCGGGCGTGACGCTGTCGACCGCCGGTTTCGGACTGGTGAATGTCTCGGCGTGGCTTGGTGGCGACCTTGCCTACGATCTTGGCATTGGTGTCAACCGGACGGCGTTCGAGCAACAGCGATCCAAGTGGACGGACGTGCTGGCGGAGAGCGAGCTGCCCGAGAACAGCCCGAAGCGTGTCGAGGCTGATGGCGTCCCGGTCCTTCTGCTCAAGCGTGATGGCGAGATCTTCGCCATATCCGCTGTCTGTACTCACCTGGGAGGACCCTTGGAGAAAGGCAAGGTCGACGGTGAGACGGTCACTTGCCCATGGCAGGGCTCTGTCTTCTGTCTCCGGGACGGACAGGTGATCCACGGGCCGGCGACTATCTCGGAACCAGCCTACGAGGTCCGCGTTCAGGGAGCCAGAGTCGCGGTGCGGCTCTCCGCGTAGAATCATTCACCCGATCGGCCGCGATGTGAAAGCAAGCGACGAGCGTATCGAAGGGATGAGATG
>DASYWB010000186.1:0-3385 GCA_035936495.1 Thermomicrobiales bacterium | reverse complement strand
CCCGCGTCACCGGAGAGGTTTCCGCCCGCGCGGACGTGGGCCGCGCCGGTACCACCCTGGTGACCCTGGATGCCTTCGGCGAGAGGCTCGGTCCAGCGATGGGCGAGTTCCACCGCGAGTTGCGGGCGCGCCGCTCCGCGGGGTCCCCGGTAGCGCCAAGGGAGGACCAATCCTGCTAATTGTCCCGGTGATGCAAGGTCGCTAGGCTATACTTATCGAAGGCCGGAAGGCTCATCCGCCGCTCGCCCCAGTAGCTCAGTGGACAGAGCAGCCGCCTTCTAAGCGGCATGTCGCAGGTTCGAACCCTGCCTGGGGTACCATCAGATTCCCATATCCGCGCCCGAGCACGGCGTGATAGACGCTCCGCCCCTCCAGCGATCATCGAGTATCCTTCCGCGCGGATGCTTCCTCACTTCACGAAAGGCTGACGCGTTATGCGGGCGCTCCTCAGCGTCTACGACAAGGCCGGTTTGGTGCCCTTCGCTCGGACTCTCCGCGAACTCGATTTCGACCTCGTCTCGACCGGCGGCACCCTTCATACGCTGATCGACGCCGGGATACCGGTTCTGTCCGTCTCTGATGTCACCGGCTTTCCGGAAATCCTCGATGGCAGGGTGAAGACCCTTCATCCGGCGGTGCACGGCGGACTCCTTGCCCGGCGCGGCCACACTGAGCACATGGCCCAACTCAACGATCACGGCATTACGCCGATCGATCTGCTGGTCAGCAATCTCTATCCGTTTGAATCCACCGTTGCAGATCCTCACGTGTCATTTGAAGACGCTGTCGAAAACATTGACATCGGCGGCCCGGCAATGCTCCGGGCGGCGGCCAAGAACTTCGCGAGCGTCGTGGTCGTCAGCGACCCTTCCGATTACGGGGATGTCGCCGCCGCGCTCGCCGCTGGGTCCATTTCAGAGGAGCAACGTAAAGCGCTCGCCGCCAAAGCCTTCGCCCATGTCTCGGCCTACGACTCGTTGGTTGCCGAATATCTCCGCACCGGTCGGGAGCCAACGTTTCCGGACGAAATCACCTTTGCCGGGCGAAAGCTCCAAGACCTTCGATACGGTGAGAACCCTGGCCAGGATGCCGCGGCATACCGCCGGCTATCCACGGGTGCTGAAGCATCAGGCGTCCTGTCCGCGCGTCAACTCGCCGGCAAGGAGCTCTCGTTCAATAACCTGCTGGACGCCGATGCAGCGTGGGCAGTGGTGCAGGGTTTCGACAAGCCCGCCGTCGCTATCGTCAAGCACACCATCCCCTGCGGCTTAGCGACACGCTCGTCGTTGCTCGACGCGTTCATCGAAGCGCTGGCCGGCGATCCGGTCTCCGCCTTTGGCGGAATCGTCGCCCTCAACAGGGGCCTGGATGGTGACACGGCGGCAAAACTTGCTGAGACCTTCTTCGAGGTCATCATCGCGCCGGATTTCACCCCGTCCGCGCGCGATGCTCTCCGCCGCAAGTCAAGCTTGCGTCTGTTGGAACTCCCGCTGCCGGAGCGGCGGGAAGGTTTAGCACGCGCCCTGGACATCCGGCCCATTGCCGGTGGCCTCTTGGTCCAAGACCCCGACGACCAGCCGGATGACCTCGGGACCTGGCAGACCGTGACTCGCCGCGAGCCGTCGAAGGACGAGCGGCAGGACCTCGTCTTCGCCTGGAACGCCGCGCGCTACGTCAAATCGAACGCCATTGTCCTGGCGAAAGCGCGATCGGTTATCGGCATAGGCAGCGGGCAACCGAACCGCCTTGAGAGCATCGCCATCGCGGCCCGCAAGGCGGGTGAGCGTGCGAACGGTGCGGCCTTAGCGAGCGATGCGTTCTTCCCCTTCGCCGATGGCGTCGAAGCCGCGGCACTGGTTGGGGTGCGCGCGATCGTCCAACCGGGCGGCTCGGTTCGTGATCCTGAGGTCATCGCCGCTGCCGATGCGGCCAACATCTCCATGCTCTTTACCGGCACCCGTCACTTCCGCCATTGATGGTTACGAATGGCACGTATCAACTTTGCGTTAGCACCGGTGCTCGGAGGAACCGTGGCCCCTTTCCCAATGGGCGGGAGAGCGAATGGTGGTCCCCCCGGATTGGATGAGGGTCTTCGGCGACGAACCGGCGACATGTCCCGAAATCAGTATCAGACGTGCGTCGGCAGCGGTACCCGCTCCGTACGGGCCAGCCATTGCTCGGGGTTCCGGATCTCGCTCATCGTCGGCAGAGCCTCCGGTCCAGACCACATAAGGCGAGCCGCCTCATGCCCGCGTTCCCGCACGATGGAGTTCACGAACGCCTCGCCAAGCCGGTACTGCTCCATTTTAACGTCCAGGCCGGTCAAGCGGGCGAAGAGCTGCTCTGCCATCGTCCGCTCGCGCTGCCGTCGTTCAAACTTTCGCGCGATCTGCTCGTAGGTCGGCAGCAAGTCGCGACCCACAACGTTCATGACATGGTTCGAATAGCCCTCGATCACGCACATCAGTGCCTGCATCTCATTGAAAAGGGCGCGCTGCTCTGGGGTCATCACGGCTTCGATCCAGCTCGCGGCCCCTGAATCTTTGCTTCGGGCGCGTTGGACGAAGACCTTCAGCCCGCGGACGCCTTGCTTCAGTTGTTCCGCGTCCTCCTTCAAGAATCCCATGTATTGCGTCAGCAGCGCGTTGAAATGCAGACGAACCCATGGATGGGCTTCAAACTCAAACGCGTGCGTCGTCTCATGCAGCGCGAGCCACATCCGGAACTCATCCCCGGGCAAGCCGAGCGCCCGCTCGACGACACGGATGTTCGGCTCCACGTAGTAGAGCTTCCCACTCGTCAGCGGCTCACGGCCGAGAAGCGCCAAGTCGTATTGACCGAGCACCCGTCGCGCCAAATATCCTAGGAGGAGACCGAGTTCAGCGCTCAATACCTGACGGTTCAGCCCGCCGAGCATCAACGCGGCGACAGACTTCGAGCCACCTTCGTCGTGATAGAGAGACTCAAGCGGAGCGAATAGCAGCCGGAAGGCGTCGATGTTCGCGTTGACCCAGTCGACCCGATCAAACGCGAATGTCCGCTCGCCGCTGAGCGGGAGGGTATCGCCCGTGTAGGCAGCGACAATCGGAACGCATTGGGCAACGAGATCACGATAGCTTGCGTCGAGCGCGCGGCGCTCTGGGGCAGTGAGCGCAGCGCCGCGATTCATGGACATCGCGATGGTCCGCGCCTGATCCCAGTCAATGAGCGATCGCGGCTGCGCCACGGCTCCCGAACGCGGCAATATCCGCGACCCGGCCCAGGCCCCGACCGCCACGCCGGTTAGCAGCCCAGCGGCAATCGCCTGACGTTTCCCGCTCGACATACCGGTATTCCTTCGGCGACTCTCCGCCATGACATCCACTCCGTTCCACTCACTCAGTGA
>DASYWB010000185.1:0-3873 GCA_035936495.1 Thermomicrobiales bacterium | reverse complement strand
GTCGCTCCCCACTCCCCGCCCTGACGACCTGGCTGGACCCAGTGCCCGGGTCCGGCGGTGGAGCGGGCCGCGGCGTCGGTGATCCCGCGCTGAGCGGCATCGCGCTGGCGACGGCGGCGACCGGGGTAGTCGCCCGATCCGACGCCGGGGTCGCTGGTGCCCCTTGCCGGCTGGTATAGATACGGGCCGGGCTGTCGAGCGGTAGCGATCCATTGGGCACGGGGTCGGGATACTTCTCGAAGTAGGCGCCGATCGCCGCTTCGTAGGCATCCAGGATTGTCTCCTGGCCAATCTCGGAGGTGAGGAACGGCAGGTCCTCCTCGTTCGAGAGGAAGAGCGCCTCGACAATCGCGCCGGGCATCGTACTGCCGGTGAAGTCCCGCGCCGCCACGTCCGGGCTGATCATCACGAAGTGCTGGAAGTCGTTGGGGTCGGGCTCGGCGTTATCGAAGTGCTGGTCGTCGAAGGCACCCCGGAAGACCGTCTCGAAGCCAACAGACGCGAATCTCTCGGCCAGGGCATCGGTGACCATCTCGGCGAAGTCGGCGCTCCGCTCGCTATCGGGGCGCCCTTTCGCCCACCAGGCCTCATAGCCGCGAAGGGCGACGTTCTCGGCGCCATTAATGTGCATCGACACAAGGAGGTCGGCGCCGGCGTCGTTGCAGATGTTGACCCGGGCTTGGAGCTCATCAAGCTGGTTGACCGGCTCGTTGAGCTCGAGGATCCCATCGCCGTCGAGGTCCTCACCCGTCTCGCCATCGCCGTTGATATCTTGGTTGGTCTCATTCACCAGCCTGTCCGTGCGACGGGTCAGGACCACGTTATAGCCGCGCGATTTGAGGCGGGACTCAAGTGCCAAGGCCTGCTCGAGGACAATGTCTTTCTCCTGCAGGAGGATCTCGCCCTCCGCGGTCTGGCGGATATTGCCGAGATCGGCGCCGCCATGGCCGACATCGAGACAGACGGTCAGCGAGGGGTCACTGCCGGCAACCGTGATCGGCGTCGCCACCACTGGCGACGCCGATGGCGCGATGGCCGTCGGCGTCATGTTGGGGGGAGCGGTCGGTAGTGGCGCCGTCGTTGGCGCGAGCGCGGTTTGCTCGGAGAGCAGCCCCCGCCCACCCGTCACGACGAGGATGAGCGCGAACGCCACAGTGATGGCGAGGACAACACCTGCCCCCACCATTGCCAGCCAGTCTGTTGAGCCGCGCCGGGGTAGAGCCGATCCCGGCCGGTCGTTACCTCGCTGCTGCACGCTTGCCTACCGTTGCTATGGGTACGGATACGAGACCATCGCCCGCGGGATGCGATGCTCGACCATAGCACAGCCCCGCGGCCTCGGGCTACCGTCCCTCGCGTGCGAGAAGCGTCTGGCTATCCTTGGATTTCGTGCCCGAGCTTGGACGGGTCGAAATAGGCCCAGAACCGGGCGATCCGGTCATCCTCGAACTCCAGGATGCTGACACCACCGTAATCGATCTTCTTACCCTGGTGCGTCGTTCCAGTGGTCGTCCATTCCAACGCGGCGCGGCCCTCGGTGGCGATGACGTTATGGAATTCCGACTTCACATCACCCAGCGTTTCCCGGTAGATCTGCCAGAACGCGCGGGCGCCGTCCTTCCCCTCGAACGTGCGGGGTGAGACGACGTTCCCGACCTGGCATTCGCCGGCAAAGAGCTCGACGATGGGGTCGACCTCGTTCGCTGTCTCCAGCTTCCAGAGCGCGTCGATGAATCGTCGCGCGACCTGCTCTGACTCTGACATAGATTCCGCTCCTTTCCCATAAGCTGAGCATGTGGCTGGCGCGTGCAAACGCTATACCACTGACCGCCTCACGAAGTGGCCGACCGTGGCACTTGTCACTACTCCACGGACTCGGTCCCCAGGGGGTGCTGTAGCATGGAGGGTGTGCTGGCTGGCGCATGTATGAGAGAACGCGTCCATGAGAGAGCAAGAGGCGGCCGCGGCGATTGAGGTGCGGGATCTTCATAAGACCTACGGTTCCGTTCGGGCCGTCGATGGGATCAGCTTCGCGGTCGCGCCGGGCGAGGTCTTCGGCCTGCTGGGGCACAACGGGGCCGGCAAGACGACGACGATCCGGGTCTTGACCGGCCGCGCCCGCCCAACTCGGGGTGATGCTCACATCTTGGGCCATGACGTCGTCACGGAGCGGGATACCATCAAGCCGCTGATTAACCTCGTCTTCGAGGACCAGAATCTCTACGAGCGGTTCAGTGGGCGAGACAACCTCCGGATTTTCGCCAATCTCTATGGTGTGCCGGGGCGGCGGGTCGATGAGCTACTTGCCGAGGTCGACCTGGTCAATGCCGCCAAGCGCAAGGTCAAGACCTACTCGACCGGCATGAAGCAACGGCTGCTGATCGCTCGCGCGCTCATCAACCAGCCGCGCGTGCTCTTTTTGGACGAGCCAACCCGTGGTCTGGACCCTGCCTCGGCGCGAGACCTGCGCCAACTGCTCGCCCGGCTGGGGAAAGCGGGCACTACGGTCTTTTTGACGACCCACGACATGGACGAAGCCGACGAGCTCTGCCAGCGGGTGGCTTTTCTCAGCCAGGGGCGGATCGTCGCGCTCGACACCCCGCGTGAATTGAAGTTGCGCTACGGTGAACGGCGGGCGACCGTGCTCCTCGAAAGTCGCGAGGAGCATGTGGTCAGCCTCGACGATGCCGCGGATGCCGCGAAGCTTGCGGCTTGGATGCGCGACGGTCAGGTGCTGACGCTCCATTCGCACGAGGGCACGCTGGAAGACGTCTTCGTCGCGCTCGCCGGGAGGGCCCTGTGATCGCGGGTTTGGGGTGGGCGTGGGTTGGAGGTGAGCGATGCACCTAAGAATGATCGCCACCATCTGCCTGAAGGACCTGATCGACGCGATCCGTGACGCGCGGGTGCTGGTGGCGATCATCGTTCCCATCGGGTTAGGGCTCTTCTATAATCTGACCTTCTCCGATGAAGACCCTGGCCGCCCCGACATCACGGTGGCCTACTACGCACCCGAGCCCTCCGGCTTGCCCGATGCACTGCGAAGCGTCCTCGGTGAGGACGTGACGCTCACCTTCCGCGAGCCGCCAGACGACGCGGCGGTTCGGCAGCTGGTTGCCGAAGACGAGGTCGACGCGGGATTGGTGGTTCCCGCCGGGTTCGACGAAGCCATCAGGAGCGGGCAACAGCCGGCGGTGACGTTGATCGAGCCAGACGGTCTCGGCTTCGACGGCCAGCTCTTCTCCCAGGCGTTGAACCCCGCGTTGCGCTCACTCGCCGGTCAGGAGCCGCCGGCGACCATCGAGCGCGAATCGCCCGGCTCGGTGGCTCAGGACCCGCTGGAGATCTTCAATCAGGTTGGATTCCGGCGGTACACGGTCCTGGCGACGATGCTCTTCGTGATCATCATGGTCAGCATGCTCGCCTTGCCGGTGATCCTCGCCGAGGAGACGGAGAAGCGGACGCTCGATGCGCTGCTCCTGATCGCCTCCGATCTCGACGTGGTTGTCGCCAAGGCGCTGGTCGGGCTCATCTATACCGTCGTCGGTGTCGGGATCCTGATCGGCATTACCCGCGTGGTCCCGGAGCAACCGGTGGCATTCGCGGCGGCGCTGCTGCTCATGACGCTCGCCTTGATCGGGTTTGGCTTGTTTCTGGGCAGCCTTTTCCGCAACGCCAATCAGATCAACACCTGGTCGGGGTTTCTCTTGATCCCTTTCTTCGCGCCGGTCTTTGCCGTCGGATTCCCCGTGCCGGACCTGGTTGATTTGGCGCTGCGGCTCTTCCCGACCAGCCAGACGATGCGCCTGGCGCTCAATGCGCTGCAAGGCACCCAGCTCTTCGAGGGCCAGCTCCTCGGCGTGATGGTGATCG
>DASYWB010000184.1:0-2479 GCA_035936495.1 Thermomicrobiales bacterium | reverse complement strand
TGTCGAAAGCGGGCCAGCGGCCGCGCCGACCGCAGACGCGTATGCAACCCGATCAGCACGTTGTCACGGACGGTCATGTTGCCGAAGACGCGGCCATTCTGGAAGGTACGGGCGACACCGAACTCGGCAATCCGCTCCGGCGGGAACCCGGACACTCGTCGGCCATCAAGCATGACTTCGCCGCTATCGGCTGACAGGATGCCACTGATCAAGTTGAACAATGTCGTCTTCCCGGAGCCGTTCGGGCCGATAATGCTCACCGTCTGACCTGGCAACAGGGCGAACGAGATGTCGTCGACTGCGCGCACGCCGCCGAAGTTCTTGACCAGACCGCGCACCTCAAGTAGCGGGCATGTGGCGCTTTCCCCCGCATGCCGGCCGTCCGTCTCAACGGCCCGTGCTGTATCGTCGCGAACCAGGAGGCGATTCATGCCGGTTCCCTACCGCGACCCCAGCAACCCTTGCGGGCGGAACCGGACGAGGACGAGGATCACAACGCCATATGCCAGAATCCGGATGTCCTGCAAGAATCGGAACAACTCCGGCAGACCGACGAGGACGGCAGCGCCGAGAATCGCACCGGGGATGCTCGACATCCCGCCGAGCACGATGATGGTCAGAGCCAGGAGCGAGGTCTGAAAGTCGAAAATGTCCGGACTGATGTAGGTGTACTGGTGCGCCATCAGACTGCCGGCCAAGCCAGCGATGAAGGCGGCAAGACCAAACGCGAGCGACTTATACCCCGCCAGGTCGACGCCGGCGCTCCGTGCGGCGATCTCGTCGTCGCGGATGCTCCGCCACACCCGCCCGAGCTGAGACCGCTGGAGCACCAGGACCAGCGCGACGCAGACCAGGAGGACGGCCGCCGAGAGGAGAAAATAGTCGCGGGGGGTGAAGATGGCATGGTCGAAGATCAATGGCGCCGGAATGCCCATCACGCCCAGCGGACCGCGGGTGAGCCATTCCAAGTTCAGGATGAGCGCCGATACCATCGCTCCGATACCGAGCGTCGCGATTGCTACGTAATGTCCCGTCAGCCCCAACGCCGGCCGGACGATGATCGCGCCAAGTACCCCCGAGACTACGCCGGCCAGCAGTAACGCGGGCCAGAAGGACGACCCGTGCTCCGTCGTGAGCAGACCGGAGGTGTACGCGCCGATAGCGAGGAACCCAGCCTGACCCAGGGAGATCTGGCCGGCCGTCCCACTCAGCACGGTCAGCGAGAGGGCGAGAATGGCGAAGATCGTGACGATACCGGCGACCCGGAGCTGGTAGTCGTCAGCCACGAACGGGACCACGGCTATCGCGAGCACCACAATCGCCGCGATCTGCCAGGACGGTAGGCGGACGGCGGCGCCACGGCCGAAGAACGTGCCGGTCATCGGCTCGCGCAGGGCCGCGCCCGCCGAGCCGAGAAGGCCGGTTGGTCGCAGCCAGAGGACGCCGATCAGCACGGCGAAGGAGATGAGCTGGCGCGTGCTACCGCCGAACCAGGTGACTCCAAAACTCTCGGCGACGCCAAGCAGCAGCCCGCCGACCACGGCGCCGGGCAAGCTGCCAAGTCCGCCGAGAACGGCCGCGGTGAAACCGGAGATTCCGGCGCTGAAACCAATATTCGGCGCAATGTTGCTGTAGTACATCCCAACGAGGACGCCGCCGATGCCCGCCAGGGCGGAGGCGATGGCGAACGCCAGCCCTTGGATCCGCTCGACGTCGACGCCCATCTGGCGGGCGGCGTCGCGATCCTGCGCGGTCGCTCGCACCGCCCAGCCGAGCTTCGCCCACCGGAGGAAGACCCAAAGCGCCCCCATGGCCGCCAGACTGACTGCCAGAATCGTCAGGTCGAGGGTGCCGAAGCGGATCCCCCCGATCTGAAAGTTGTTCGTCGCCAGCTCACTCGGGAAGCGCCGAGTCTCCGGCGTAAAGATCAGCTCTGCGGAGCGGTCCAGAATGAGCGCGATCGCCACTGTCGAGAGCAGCGGCGCAATCGGCGGAGCGTTGATCAGCGGGCGCAGCGCCACCCGCTCGATGGCGAGTCCCAGCACTGCGGTCACGATGCTGACACCTACCATGACCGCCCAGAGCGGCAGACCCTGCTCCGCGGCGAGCCACCAGCCGGTCATGGCGCCGACGGCAAAGACCGAGCCATGTGCAAAGTTGATGAGGTCAGCCACGCCGAAGATCAGGGACAATCCCAGCGCGATCAAGGCGTAGGTGTTGCCGGTAATCACCCCGCTGACCAGTGCGTCAAGCATGTAACGTTCCTTGTCTTAGGATGCGATCACCGCGATCGCGCTGGCTGCCCTTTCGCTGGGACGCTGCTTGCCGCGCCGAGCCTGCTCCCGTCTTTCGCAGCTTACCGAGGAATCCGACCGTGGCCGCAGGAAGTCATCCACCCCTCCTCCGACCTCGAATGACAACAGGGGTGATTGAATTGAGGGTTACTACGAAGTCCTGCGGCCACCGCCCTATAGATCAT
>DASYWB010000183.1:0-16338 GCA_035936495.1 Thermomicrobiales bacterium | reverse complement strand
ACCCCGGTCCAGTCGGTCGCTTCACGATACGCGAGTTCGGATTCCTCTGGTGCTCACGATGTCCACGTTAGCGTGGGAGAGACGCTGCCTCGACTCGGTAGCTGAAAACGTGATCGCGCAGGCCATTAGCCGAGCCGATGGTGAACAATCTCTCGGCTAGCGCCGCCGGTGTCCCCGCGGCGGGGGTACCAGTCGGCTCGATCCCAGCTTCCTCAGCACGCTCCGCCTCACCGAGGTTCTCAGCGGTGATGAGCTTCGGCTCTAGGAAGGTGTCATGCTCTTCGGGGGTGATGTCGTTCCGGATGTAATCGACGAGGATCTCGAGAGCGGTCGCGGCCTGCAAGCCAGGGAACTGCTCGATGGTCGAGTCGAGCGTACCGGCCTCGATCGCCTGCAGGGCTTCCGGAAGCGCATCGAAGCCGATGATCGGAATGTCCAGACCTTGGTTTTGGACGACTTCCGCCGCACCGAGCGCCATATCGTCGTTCGCGGCGACGATGACGTCGGGCGGCTCATTCGCCGTCAGGCCGTCCTCGACAACCCGCACGGCCTCGTCGCGGGCGAAGTTCGCGGTTTGGTCGAACGTGATCTCTACCGCCTCCTGCTCATTCAGCACGTTCTTCAAGCCGGCATCGCGATCAATCGCTGGAGACGCGCCAGGCTGGCCACGAAGCTCGAAGACGCTCCCGCCATTCGGGAGGAGCTCAAGCACCCGCTCGCCCTGAATCTCGCCGCCGCGGACGTTGTTCGCGCCGACGTGGGCAAGCGTCTCGACGCCGGTGACGTTCCGGTCGACCGTGACCACGGGAATGCCGGCCTCGACGACGGCCTCGATCCCCGGCTGCAGGGCGTTGACATCGGCCGGGCTGATGACGATGCCGTCTACGCCCTGGACGATCATCGCCTCAAGGTCTTGCGTCTGCTTGCTGGCGCTGTTCTGGCCGTCGAGCTGGATGAGCTCAACGTTGTCAAACGCGTCAGCCGCTTCCTGTGCCTCGTTCATCATGTGAACGAAGAAGGGGAAGTTAAGCCCAGGCACGGAGAACGCGATCTGCAGTGGCTCTTCTTCTTGGGCCGCCGCGGATGTCGCGGGCCTCGTGGCGAGTCCAGCCGCCATGGCGAGCATCAACCCGACCATCAAGAGTCGTGGGACTACCATTAGTGATCGATTGCGCATCTTTTCGTCACTCCTTGTCGCTACGGGGTGGAGGGATTATCCACTCATTGTCATCGTGCCCTTAGGGCCCTCAATCCATCTCTCCTGCGCATTGTCCATCGTCAAACTAAGAGCTTGCGCCAATAGGCTTGGACCGTGCCTCTGCCCGGCCGCTCGAATCCGCTGATGCTGGAAGTGTTGCACACGAAGCCGTCGCAGGCGCTCTCCCTATTGGCGCAAGCTCTAAGCCGTTGTACCTCCTTTCCACTGGCCGAAGCCGCCTCTTCCGATCGCTAGCGACGTCGCCGCTTCGCGAGCTGATCGACCAATACGCTGAGAACGACGATGACGCCGATAATGATCGGCTGCCAATACGGGTTGACATTCCGCAACGTAAGGCCATTGTCGAGGACGCCGATCAGCATCGCCCCGATGAGCGTGCCGAGAACGCGTCCTTCGCCACCAAAGAGGCTGGTGCCACCGATCACCACCGCGGCGATTACGGTCAGCTCGTAGCCTGCGCCCGCGACGACCTCGGCAGAGTTCAAGCGTGATGCTAACAGGAATCCGGCCAGGCCAGCGCAGAAGCCGCTGATGACGTAGACGCTGACGATCAGCGCGGTAGTGTTGAGACCCGACAGGCGTGCCGCCTCGGCGTTCCCACCCACGGCGTAGATCCATCGCCCATATCGTGTAAACCGTAGGACGATCACGCCGAGAATCACCATGCCAAGGAAGATGATGACGGGAGCCGGTATACGTCCGACGTATCCCTGACCCCAGAAGCGGAAGTCATCAGAAAAGCCGCTAATCGGCTGGCCTTGTGAGAAGACCTGAGTGGCACCTCGCCAGACGGAAAGGCCACCAAGCGTGACAACGAACGCGGGTACCCTCGTCACACCAACGAGCAGACCTTGGATCAAGCCGGCGAGTAATCCAATGCCGATGGCTGCCAATCCAGCATAGAGGACCGCGGTGCCACCGGGGTCGGTCACGCCGCCGGCCAGGAGACCGCGCGCGTCCTTGGCTACCGCAGCACCGACGATGCCGGTGAAGGCTGCCAGCGAGCCCACCGAGAGATCAATGCCGCCGGTGAGGATGACGAAGGTCATCCCGACCGCGATGATGCCGGTGATCGAGATTTGACGCAGGACATTGAGCACGTTACGCTCGGACAAGAATGCCGGCTCCAACGTCGCGAATATCACGATGAGAACGGCAAGGAATATTGCCGGCGCGGAACGGCCAAGGATCGACACCAGGTCGATCCTTTGACCCCGGTGTTCCTGAATTGCTTCGGTCGTTGCGGTCCTCATCGCTTGCCGTTCCCTTCTTTCCCGGCGTTGCATCGTCGGCGATCTCTCAAGATACCCGCGGGCGATCAGGCAGCTGAGCGCTTCAGGTCAACTCCGGTGGCGAGGGCCATAATCCGTTCTTGATCGGCTTCTCGCCGCATCAATTCGCCCGCGATGCTCCCCTGCCGCATGACCAGAATGCGGTCGCTCATACCGAGTATCTCTGGAAGCTCGGATGAGATCATCAGGATGGCCACCCCGTCTTTGGTCAGCTCGTGCATGAGCCCGTGAACTTCCGCTTTGGCGCCGATGTCGATGCCTCGCGTCGGCTCGTCCATGATCAAGACCCTGGGCCGGAGCGCAAGCCACTTGGCAATCACGACCTTTTGCTGGTTTCCGCCACTGAGATTGAGAACCCGTTGCTCAACGCTCGGCGTCCGGATCCGAAGCCTCTCGACAAACTCGCGCACCAGTTGGCGCTCTAGACCCAACCGGACGAGGCCAAAGCGGGCGAGCCGGCCCAGATTCGCCAGGCTGATATTCTCGCGCACCGTGAGACCGAGGATGAGCGCCTGGGCCTTGCGATCCTCCGGGACGAGACCGATCCCATGCCGGATCGCCTCCCGTGGCGACCGCACCTGAACCGGTTCCCCGTCGATGAGAATCTCGCCGCGGTCGCTCGGATCAGCGCCAAAGATGGCCCGTGCCAGCTCCGTGCGCCCCGAGCCAACGAGGCCGGCCAACCCAACGATCTCTCCTGGCCGTAACGCCAGATTGATGTCGCGCAAGGCGATGGCTGCCGTGTCGCTCTCCGCGGGCTCCCGGCTCAAGCCGCGTACTTCCAGTACGGGTTTGCCCGTCCCTGTGCCCCCCGAGGCTCCCTTGCGGAAGAGATCGTCCAACTCGCGGCCGACCATCATTCGCACGATCTGCTCGGGGGAGGCTGCTTCCGTCCGGACGTCACCGGCATTGCGCCCATCCCGGAGGACGGTGATCCGGTCACAGATGGTGAAGACTTCGTCTAGGCGATGGGAAATATAGATCACCGCCAACCCATGCTCTTTCAGGCCGGCAATGATCTCCATCAATGCCCCGACCTCAGTGTCGCTCAGGGCGGAGGTCGGCTCGTCCATGATGACCAACCGGGCGCTGAGCGAGAGAGCCTTGGCGATCTCGACCATCTGCTGATCGGCGACGCTGAGATCCCGAACCGTCGCCGTCGGATCGAGCTGGACCCCAAGCTGGTCCAATAGCGCCCGCGTCTGACGGCGCATCTCGTTGGCATGGATGAAACCCGCGCCGCTCGGCTCGCGCCCGATGAAGACATTCGCCTCGACGCTGAGGTTTGGGCAGAGATTGAATTCCTGGTAGATGATCGCGATTCCGAGGTGCTGGGCGTGACGGGGTCCATTGATGTGGACTGGCTTGCCGTCCATCAGCAATCGCCCACTGTCTGGATGGTGCACGCCGGCTAGTACCTTCATCAGCGTGCTCTTGCCGGCGCCATTCTCACCGACCAGACCAAGGCACTCACCCGGCCGGACGTCCAAGCTCACTCCACTCAGCGCCTGCACCCCCGGAAAGGACTTGGTGATGTTCTCCATCCGCAATAATGGCTCGAGGGTAGCCGGGGAAGAGGATGGCTGGCGATCCGCCTGCACGGTTGACGGGAGCTCACTAGCCACGGGCACGCTCGATGATGAGAGCGTCGGCGCGGGCGATGCGGCGCGAGTTTTTCCCGATGTCGCGACGGTGAAAACCCATAATCGCTCCGATGTGACGAACGCCGTGATGAGCAGGCCACGTACGATAGCCTGATCACGCCGCAAGCGCAAGAGCCGCTGGTCAGCACTAGAGCGCTTATGCCTCATAGGTCTAAGGAAGCGCTCACCCCCGTCCCCGTTAGACCAGCATGTCAAGAAACGCGCGGCGTGAGGATGGTGATGCCCTGGTAGCTGGCGATGTCTTGGAGGCGCTTATCCCCGGTGGCAGGGTAATCAACCTCCGCACTCAGGGCGGTCGCTAGCACCGGATCGTCCTCAGGGTGCGTCGCGATGCCGGAGGTCTGGACGGTGATTGGCGTCACGTCAGCCTCCTCCCGCAAGAGCGCCAGTGCGCGATCGACCTGCACTTGAGAGAAGCGAGCCCGCCAGTACGGCTTGGTCCACACTCGGGTGACCTCATCGAGGATGTGCTGGGAGACGACGAGCTGGATTGCCCAGTTCGCCATTGGTCGATCAGTTCGGCCAGGGTTCCCTACGCCGCCGGAAAGCCAGAGACGAGGACGTTGGCGTCAAGCACGGCCCGGATCACGAGTGGGTGGCGACCTGCTCCCGCTCAGCACGCATTTCGGCGCGTACTTCGGTGAGAGTTCGGTCGGCTTCCCGCTCGATCTCCTCCGGTGGAACGTCCTTGAAGGCCGCCCGCATCTCGTCGATGACCTTGAAGCGTTCGGCCCGCTCTTGATCGAGTCGATTGAGCCGACCGACGTCCTCCGCCGAGACGATCCCAGCGACCGGCACCTCGCTCTTCTCTACGATGACGCGCGCCTCCTTGCGGGCAACACGGTTGATGACGCTGGCAAAGTGTTGCCGCGCGTCGGTGGCTTTCATCGTTTGGGCCACGGGTCGCTGCTCGCGCATGTCACTACCTCTCGTTCGATCAGCATGATGTGTCATCTTTGCACGTATCTGTACGGGACACACGGAGCTGTACTCGTCCAGCCACGGCTTGTGCCCTAGCAAGGGCGCCAAGCGAGCGGACGTCTGTGAAGATGGATGCCGGACCCCTACGACGAATATACCTAGTCGCTTACGCAAGCACCTCATCGAACGCCGTGAGCAGCTCGTCCACCTGGGCGTCCTCCCAGATCAAGGGCGGGAGGAGACGCAGGGTAAGGTTGCCCGCCGGGAGAGCCAACACCCCCCGATTCTGTAGCCCGCGGAGGGTTGGCGTGACGCGCTCCTTGAGGTCGATGCCGATCATGAGGCCGCGGCCCCGGACGGCACGCACCTTCGATAGGCCGCGCCGTTCTATTTCGGTGATGATTCGCTCGCCCAGCCGGACCGAGCGGGTGTAGAGATCGCGTGATTGCAGGGCCTCTAGGGTGAAGAGCGCCGCCCGGCAGGCGAGCGGGTTGCCACCGAATGTCGAGCCATGAGCACCGCCCGGAAGCTCACTCCCCGACGCCTCGGTCGTCATGGTCAGACCAATCGGAAAGCCGTTGGCCAGCGCCTTCGCGGTGCAGAGGATGTCGACGCGGACCCCCGCCCGACCGGTCACGAACGGCGCGCCAGTCCGGAATCCCGACTGAATCTCATCAGCTATGAGGAGCGAACCCCGGCTATCACAAACCCTTCGGACCGCTCGTAGATATTCATCTGACGCGGGGTAGATACCGGCCTCACCCTGCACCGGCTCGAGAATGAGCGCGGCGGTCTCGCCATCCACGGCCGCCTCCAGCGCCTCGACCTCGCCGAAGGGCACGTGGGTCACCGGGATGGGCAGTGGCTCGAACGGCGCCCGGTACTTGGTGTCGGCCGTCGCGGAGAGGGCCCCGTAGGTCCGCCCATGGTAGGCGCGCTTGGCCGCGACGATCTTTGGCCGGCCGGTTGCCAGGCGCGCGATCTTCAACGCGGCCTCGATCGCTTCCGAGCCCGAATTGCTGAGGAATGATCGGGTCAACCCCTCTGGCGCGATTGTCGAAAGCAAGTCCAGGAATCGGGCCCGAACGTCATTACCATAACTCTGGTGTCCGGTCGCCAAGGTGCCGAGCTGATCGGCAAGCGCGGCGGCGAAGCCGGGATCGGCGTGGCCCAATACGGCGACGCCGTAATTGCTCATCGCATCGAGATAGCGTTTGCCCTGATCGTCGTAGAGGTAGGCGCCTTCACCGCGGACTAGCGAGATGCCCCGCTTGGCGTAGAACGGTAGCTGACGCTGTTGCTCGATGCCGAGAATGTCGAGGTTGAGGGTACTGGCCATGGATGTTCTCCTTGTCGAGGCGGGCTTAATTCCCCGCTTGTGATGGCTTGCGTCAGTTGCCATGCCGCTCAACCGCTAGTGACTCGCGACGTCGCTCGCACGACGGTCCCCTCTCCAGCCAAGGCGCGCTGGATGGGCCGCTCGACGCGAGCGTCGGCGAAGATGACCTGGGCAACCCCGCGCTGGATGGCCCCGAGCGCCGCCTCGACCTTGACCGTCATCCGTCCGGATGCCGCCGCCAGGGCGGATTCGGGTGCCGCCGCGTCGATCTCCCGGACGAGGCTGGATTCGTCGCGGACGTCCGCGAGCAGGCCCGGCGTATCCGAGAAGAAGAGGATGCCGGTCGCGCCGAGTTCCACCGCCAGCTCCAGCCCCAGCTTATCGCCATCGACGTTGATCGGCACGCCATCCTCACCCAGCGCGGGAGGCGTCAGGACCGGCAGAAAACCCGCGTCGAGCAACAGGCGAAGGAGGCGTGTGTCTAGCCGTTCGATCGTGCCGGCGTGGTCGTCGCGCAACACCTTGGTCTTGCCATCCTCGGTGCCCCGGAGCACGGGCTTGCGGCGTCCGGTCGCGACCGCGCCGTCGATGGCGCTCAGTCCGACGGCGTTCACGCCGGAGGCTTGGAGTGTGGCGACCAGCGTCTTATTGACCTTGCCGCAGTAGGCCATCAGCATCGCGTCCATGGTCGCCCGGTCCGTGTACCGGGTCACCCGTCCACCAGCCGAGGTAATCATCCGCGGTGGCATACCCAGGGCTTCACTCAGCCGGCTGAACTCGGCATTCCCGCCATGGACGACCAGGCATCGCTGCCCGGCGTCCTGCATCTCCGCGAGGTCCACCGCGAACCGCCGAAACGCCTCTGGCCCGATCGCGGCCCCGCCGCCGATCTTAATGACGTACATATCTCTATCAGTCCTCAACATTAACTGAATGGCGGCGAGCGATGAGGTTCAACCAACACCCCCAGCACCGCTACGATGCGGCCTGCACCGGCTCCACCTCTACCCCCATCAAACGCGGCGATGCTTCTTCTACCGGATATGGCTCTCCCCGCTCCGCGTACCCCTCTAAATGGAGGGTGATCGCCTCACGAGCGTTCCGGAGCGCTTCCTCCGGCATCGTACCCCACGTCAGACAGCCAGGCATCGTGGGAACAGTGACATTGAATGCTGATCCATCTGCCTCGGTGCCAAGACAACCGTATAGCGCATCATGACAGCTCCTTGCATCCCTTCGCCCGCCTGAATGGAGGCCGGCACGGCACGCCGTGCCCCTTACGATCGGCCTGCCCCCTACCCCCTAGATCGGATGCAGGCCGGGAAAATCGAGCGCGGTGGTCTCGGCGAAGCCGCAGCGGATGTTGAAGGCTTGGACGGCCTGGCCGGCGGCACCCTTCATCAGATTGTCGAGCGCGGCCATGACGACGAGCCGGTTGCTATGCGGATCGCGCTCGAAGCCGACGTCACACCAGTTGCTGCCCGACAGTAACTTCGGCTCCGGGTAGCGATGCACGCCGCTCGACTCCTTGACGATGCGCATGAACGGCTCGTCTTTGTAGGCCGCCCGGTAGATCGACCAGATCTCTCTGTCGGGTAGAGGCTCCTTGAGGGTCACGTGAGAGGTCGTGAGGATGCCCCGGACCGCCTCGATGGCCGTCGCCGAGAAGGCGACCGGTGGCGCGACGCCATCGACCGTCAGCTCCTGGATGATCTCGGCGCTGTGCCGGTGCCCAGTCGGCTTGAACGACCGGACCACACCGCTGCGCTCGGGGTGATGCGACCCCAAACCCGGCGCGCCACCAGAGCCGGACGAGCCCGTCTTCGCTTCGATGAAGACGGGCACACCCGTATCGACCACGCCCGCCCGGTAGAGCGGGTAGAGGCCAAGGATCGCGGTCGTCGCCATGCAGCCGGCGCTCGAGATGAGGTCGGCGCGGGCGATCTCGTCCCGGTGGAGCTCGGGAATGCCATAGACGAACGTGCCGAGCAGGTCCGGATCGCTATGGTCGTGGCTATACCAGAGCGGGTAATCCTCGGGGTTGCGCAGCCGGAAGTCGGCGCTGAGGTCGATGATAACGCTGGCCTTGTCCCGCAGCGTCGCCATCTTGCCCATCGCTACGCCGTGCGGCAGGGCGACGAAAAGCACATCGCACGGTTCCAGCTTCTCGATGTTGCTGAATTTGAGGTCGGTGACTTTCCGTAGGTTGGGATGGACCGAGCGGACGAACTTCCCCGTATGCCGTTCGCTGGTGACCTGCTTCAAGGTGACGCCAGGATGGCCGAGCAGCAGGCGAACGAGTTCCCCTCCAGCATACCCGGACGCTCCGATGACAGAAATATCAGGCATGTGTTCGCTCCTTGGTGAAACCGCGAGTAGGTCCTGAGTTTTGTGAGAATATCGCCACATTGTGGCTTGTAGCTCGGCACGGCCCGCCGTGCCACTACGATATGGATCCGGCGTGACGCGCGATCAATCATCGCCTGCCGTGGCGACTGCCAACTCGGATAACCGAGTAGGCTGTAATGCTTCCGATTTGCGCGAGCCCATGGCGATGACGTAATCGATGATCTTGGCCGGAATGTCGACGCCGGTCGTGTCGATGCTGTTGCGAAACTCCATGGTGTAGTTGACCTCGTTGACGAGCATCCCCTCCCTTGATTCTAGGAGATCGACGGCCAGGATACCGCCACCGACCGCCGCCGCGGCGCCCCGCGAGAGCTGGTCGATTTCCGGGGTGACAGGGCAGTTGGTCGCCGTGCCGCCGCGCGCGGTGTTCGTGATCCAGTGGGGTGAGTCGCGGTAGATCGCGCAGATCGTCTCGTCGCCGACGACGAATGAGCGAATATCACGTCCCGGCTTGTCGACGTAGGCCTGGATATAGAAGGCCCCGTGGTGAAAGGATCCGAGGGTGACCTTATGCTCCAAGATCGCCTCGGCGGCGTCGCGGTCGTTGATCCGGGCCAGCAACCGGCCCCAGGAGCCGACCGCGGGCTTCAGCACCACGGGGTAGCCCATCTCCTCTATGGCTGTCAGCGCGGATTCCGGGGTGAACGCGATGACCGTCCGCGGTGTTGGGACACCGGCCGCGACCAGGGCGGCCGAGGTCAGCATCTTGTCGCCGCAGATGTTGGCAACGTTGTAGGTATTGACCGTCGGGATCCCCCAATCATTGAGCACCTTCAGGGTGTAGAGCGCCCGCAGGTGGTTGATGCACCGCTCCAATACCACGTCGCAGCGAGCGAGGGCGTGGTCCCGGCTTGCCAAGTCGAGCGTCAGCTCGCGGTCGTCGAAGCGAATCAGATTCGCCCCACGGCGCTCCAGCTCGGCCAAGAGGAGTTTCTCCTCGACCCGCACCCGGGATAGGAGGATTCCAACGTTGAGGGAAGTGGCATCGGCCACGGTTCGGCGCTCCTTCTCTATAACGTTATATACGTTATATACGTTCCGTCCTGGCGCTTCCGGGCACCTACGCGGAAGCCGCCGCCATGGCCGGTTTCGGTTGGGCGCCGGTGCCCCGCTCTGCCGTTCGCACGGCTTCTGCAACGATCTCCGCGGCGATGTCAACGTCGGTCGTCGTCATGAGTCCCCGGAACTCCCCACCGCCGTTGACCTCGACCACCTGGAGGCCGTGCGGCGTCTCGAAGAGGTCGACCCCAGCCAGCCTCGCGCCAACGGTGGCGCAGGATCGGAGCGCGAGCTCTTCGATCTCCGGTGTGATCGGGCAGGGCAGCGAGGTGGCGCCGCGGGCCGAGTTCGTCACCCAGTGCTGGGCCATCCGGTACGAAGCCGCCAGCACCCGGTCTCCGACGACGTAGGCGCGGATGTCCCGGCCCGGCTTGTCGACGAACTCCTGGACGTAGAGGATCTCGTGATGAAATGAGCCGTGCTCTAGCTTCTGGCTGAGGATCGCACGGGCCTGCTCCGGCCCGTTGACCTTGGCCAGCAGTCGGCCCCACGAGCCCGTGAGTGGCTTCAGCACCGCGGGATAGCCAACGATCTCGCAGGCGCGCAGCGCGGACTCGACCGAGTAGGCGAGGATGGTGCGTGGCGTTGGGATCCCGGCCGCGGCGAGCGCCAAGCTGGTTTGGGCCTTGTCGTCGCAGAGGGCGGACGTTGCCGCCGTGTTGAGTGTCGGGATGCTCCAGCGCTCCGCGGCCCGTAGCGTGTAGAGCGCGCGGCCATGCGCGACGTTGCGGTCCAGGACCACGTCGACCGCGAGTCCGCTGGCCGTCCCATCGGCTGTCGAGAAGTCGAGCACGAGGTCGCGATCAAAGAACGGCGTGACCTCGATATCGCGGGCGCGCGCCGCGGCCAAGATCAGCTTCTCCTCCGTCCGCAGGTACGAGACCAGCACCCCGAGTCGAAGCTTCCCCCTCGCCGCCTCGCCCTCTCGCCGTCTTGCCGTCTCCATCATAGCGCCACCAGCACCCGCTCGAGCACCCGGATCGCTCGCAGGTAGTCGGCAAGCTCCAACCGTTCCTCGGGTGTGTGATCGAGCGACGCGTCACCCGGCCCGTAGGCGACGATCGGGCAGCCCCAGGCCGGGCCGACGACGGTCATATCGGACGTCCCGAGCTTGAGCGTAAACCGCGGCGTGCCCCCTTCGGCGCGGATCGCCCGGAGGAAGGGAGGGATCAACGGGGAGCGCTTATCGGTGCGGTAGGCGGGTTGACAGCCCTCGACCTCCACCTCGGCATCACCCGCCAACTGACGCAAGCGCGTGATGAGGCTCTCGACATCAAGTCCCGGCGGCAATCGCAGCCCGACGGAGAGCTTGGCGTGGTCGGCGAGGCCGTCGCTGGAGGTATTGAACGCCCTCAGCGCGTGCCCCACCCGGCCGAAGTCCCCCACGATGTCCACGTTGAGACTGGCCAGCTCATCCGTCAACCGCTGCCAGAAGGCGATTGCTTCCTCGGCAACTGATGATCCCGGTCCCGCCGAATGCCGGGAATTGCGTCGCAGACAGTAGCGCAGCGAGAGCGTGCCCCGGTAGCCGAGGCAGACGGCATCCCATGCGCTCGGCTCGCCAATGATGCAATAGTGGGGAGCGGGCCAGCCCGCGACTTCCGTCGCGCCAGGAGAGCCCAGCGTCTCCTCGCCAACCGCGCCGACGACCGTGACGGTCGCGTTCAGCCGGTCCGCCGCGCGGGTCGCGGCGGCCACAAAGGTTGCCAGCGGCCCCTTAGCATCAACCGCGCCCCGACCCCACAGGACATCGTCTTCGACCCGCATGGGAATCTTGCCGGGGACGGTGTCGATGTGGCCGAGGAGAACGACGCGCCGCTCCCCGGAGCCGATGATGCCGACCGCGTTGCCGGCTCGGTCGCGCTCGGCCTGGAACCCGCGCTCCTCCATCTGGCCGACGAGAAACCCGACGGCCGCGTCCTCGGCGCCCGAAAGCGACTCGATTTCGACCAGCTGGTGAAGAAGCGCGATGTCGGCCTGATCGCCGCCAAGATGAGTAGTCTCGGTATCAGACGGCAACAGAGATGCCATCCGCCACTCCCTGGGACCAGCTCGCGGCCGCCAATTCCAAACGCACGACCGAACCCAACGAGCCATGATGGGGCAACCGTTCGACGGCTCGCGCGGCGATGACCTGCCCGTGGTCGTGCTCGCCGAACGGTGTCATCCCTCGAAAGCTCGGCACCGGGTCGACATCCCAAATCAGCGGGCCGTCCGCGCTCTTAATCACCTCGACGCTGGCCAGTGAGGCACCCAGCACGAGGACTGCCGCCTCCGCGAGCTTTCGCTCCGCCTCGCCGGCGGCGGCGGCGCCTCCGGCCGCGATGGCATGCCCGTCGAGGACGAGCACCGTGGCGCGATCGGCCTCCGCCGGTGCCCCGGCCTGCAAGAGCACGACCGAGTCGTGCGTGGCGCCGAGCATCGCCCGGTGTTCCGTGACGGCTTCGGCGGTATCGTGATCCCAGAGAACCACCGAGGCGCCGCCCGGTGTCATCGGAAGCAGTGTTACGGGATAGCCGAGATCGACGGCCGCCGCGAGAGCCGCCTCCTCTCCACAGACCAGCCGGGTCTCAGGACGGGGCAACCCGGCCGCGCCGAACGCGGCCGCCACAGCCGCTCGCGTGCCGGTTGCCGCCAACCCGGCATCGAGCATGGCGACGCCCATCGACCGCCAGATCGGCAGCACGGCCGCCGCCAGCACCCGGTTCGGGCAACGGTCGATCACGACATGCAACGCGATATCATTTGGGCCGGCCACGGCGCCGGGCGGGTGCGACGGGCAAGACGGCTTTGACCCGGGTACCAGCACGAGGTCAGACGGCGGGAACGGGATCGCCGGGATGCCGGCCGCCGCCAGCGCCGCGATGATCCCCTTTTCCTCCACCCGTACCCGCGTGCAGAGCACGCCAATCGCCGTTTCCACCGTACCTTCTCCTCGAAACCTAACCGTTCGCGATCGCCCAATGAAATTAACGATGCCGCCATTACACTCTCTCTGCCCCCGGCGCCGCCTACTCCCCCCAGTCCTCGCCCTCTTCCGGGGCCAAACCAAGCGCCACCGGATCGGTGCTGAGCACTTCCAGCTCGGCGCCACACTCCGGGCACTGCACGATCTCACCCTGCTCGACGTTGGAAACATCCACGTCTGCCGCGCACTCTGGACAACTTGCCACGATTACTACCTCCATGGTTGATCACTCCTGATTTGGCCGGCCCCGTGGGCCGGATTCTCTCTGCCAAACGTCACTGTCTCCGCGCTTGCTTCCACCGCTCTAGCAGAGCGTGAGGAGCAGGAGCGCCTTCTGCAGATGCAGGCGATTCTCGGCTTGGTCGAAGATCACCGATTGTGGACCGTCGGCTACCTCGGCGTCGACCTCTTCTCCCCGATGCATCGGCAAGCAGTGCATGAAGATCGCGCTGCGCCGTGCTTGGGCCATCATCTCGGCGGTGACCTTGTAGGGCGCCAGTGACACTGCCCGCGCCGGGCCATTAGCCTGGCCAAGGCTAACGTGGACATCGGTGTAGATCGCGTCGGCGTCGGTCACCGCCATATGGGCGTCGTCGGTGATCGTAATCTTCGCGCCGGATCCCAACCCATGCTTCCCCGCCAACCACTTGGCTTGATTCACGACCTCGGGGTCGGGCTGGTATCCGCGTGGTGACGCCACCGAGACGTGGATGCCCATCGCCGTACCGGCCAGGAGGAGTGAGGCGGCCATGTTGTTGCTCCCATCACCGACGAAGGCCAGCTTGAGGCCGGCGAGATCGCCGAACCGCTCTTGCAAGGTCAACAGATCGCTCAGGGCCTGCATTGGATGGCTCTTATCGGAGAGGCCGTTCAGGACGGGAACGCTCGCGCCGCTCGCCAGCTCGACCAGATCCGAATGCTTCGCGACCCGCGCGGCGATAGCATCGACGTAGCGGCTGAGAATCGCGCCCGTGTCGGTGATCGTTTCGCCCCGTGAGAGTTGCAAGTCGTTCATGCCCAGGAACATCGCCTGGCCGCCGAGCTGGGCCATCCCGGCCTCGAACGAGACGCGCGTCCGCGTGCTGGGGTGCTGAAAGATCAATCCCAGCGTCTTGCCCTGCAAGTAGGCATGGGGCTCACCTTTGCGATGGAGCCGCTTGAGCCGGATCCCGGTGTCCAGGACCTCAGCGATCTCGTCCGGCGTCAGGTCCGTGTCGGCCAGCACGTCGCGGCCCCGCAGCCGGGCACTGACCGTGAAGGCGCTCAGCTTTGGCGCGAGGAGGCCGCCGAGCGAGACGGTTCGCTTGGCCAGTGGCGCGGTTGGATCGAATGCCGGCGAGGGCGCCACGGGGTGCAGCGCGGGCGGCATGGCGACGGGTGGCACGAATTCGGTTTCGGCATAGGACAGGTCAGACATGGTGGTCTCCCTTCGGCTGCGAGCGTCAGACGGACGCGGCGCGCCGGCCGGGAGCCGCGTGGCTCGGGCCGGTCCGAAGGGGCGGGAGGCGTCATCTCCCGCGGTACCACCCTCCTTGCGCGAGACGGGGATGGACGTCCACGTCCGGGCCGGCATCGTGCCGGTGTCTCGCGCACCTCTCGGCTGTTGCGTGCGTGGGAGCCACCCACCCGGGCCTACTTGGCATGGAATCCGGACGATTCCGGGCCTTTCTTCGGCCGGCCGCTCGGGGGTGCGTTTCAGGGCTTGGTGCCGATCCTGGGCTTCCACCATCCCCAGGTCGCTTCGGCCTCGGCGGCCCCTACTTCTCCCCGTCGTCGCGGGCTGTCCTTGATGATCGGACAGATAGATCTTGCGTATGAAGCTTTGCGTTGTCTGCTGGATCTGCGCTAACGGGCGACCGTCAGCGCGCCGTACGGAGGCGACGCGCCGGTCGCCCGAGCGGAGAGCGGGAAAGCAGCTCCCATTCCAAGCCGGGGTGATGTGGAGTGTTCATCGCACGGCCTCCGTCTCTTGCTGCAAACGTTGGTCGCGTCGAGCGGCGACCTTCTGACCGAGTCCGAAGAGCCGGATAAAGCCCTCGGCGTCGGCTTGGCGATAGACATCGTCGGCCCCGAACGTTGCCAGGTCCTCTTCGTAGAGGCCAAATGGCGAGCGGCGGCCAACGGCCTGGCACGTGCCCTTGTAGAGCTTCATCCGGACATCGCCGGTCACCGGCTCCTGCGTCTTATCGACAAACGCGTCGAGCGCGGCCCGTAACGGCGAGTACCACTGCCCATTGTAGACCAAGTCGGCATACGTTTGGGCAAGGGCATCTTTCTGCCGCATCGTCAGTTTGTCAAGTGTCAGATGTTCGAGCTCCCGGTGAGCGGTCGAAAGGATCGTTCCACCGGGAGTTTCATAGACGCCCCGGCTCTTCATGCCAACCAGCCGGTTCTCCAGCAGATCGACCCGCCCGACGCCATGCTGCCCACCGAGCTCATTGAGCGCGGTCACCATCTCGACGTGACCGAGGGTGTCACCATCGAGCGCGACCGGCCAGCCTCGCTCGAAGCTCACGGTCACGTAGGCGGGCTTGTCGGGCGCGTCCTCCGGCGCCACCGTCAGGCCGTGGGCCTCGGCGGGCGGCTCGTTCCACGGGTCCTCCAGCAGTCCGCCCTCGTGGGAGAGATGCCAGAGGTTGCCATCGACCGAGTAGATCTTGCTGGTCGTCGCGCTGACGGGAACGCCATGCTTCTTGGCGTAGTCAATCGCGTCCTCGCGCGAGCGGATGTCCCAGTGTCGCCAGGGCGCAATGATCGCCAGGTCGGGCGCCAGGGCCTGGTAGGTCAACTCGAAGCGAACCTGATCGTTCCCCTTGCCCGTGCAGCCATGGGCCAGGGCATCGGCTCCGACCAGCTTGGCGATCTCGACTTGCTGCTTGGCGATCAGTGGGCGGGCGATGGAGGTCCCAAGCAGATACTTGCGCTCGTAGATGGCGCCGGCGCGAAGGGTTGGGAAAGCGTAGTCGCGCAGGAACTCCTCCCGCAGGTCCATGACGTAGCAGGCCGAGGCGCCACTGGCCAGCGCTTTGGCCTCGACCCCCGAGAGGTCATCCGGCTGGCCGACGTCCGCCGCGACCGCGACGACGTCGCACTCGTCCCCGAACTGCTCTTTCAGCCACGGAATGATGCACGAGGTATCGAGTCCGCCTGAATAGGCGAGCGCGACTCTTTTGGGTTTCTGGTGGAACGATTGAGCCGTTGCCGTGGCGAGAACGTCCATGCTTGCCTCTCCGATGCCTTAGCTGAAACCGAAATCACTCGCGCCGGCGAACCGGGCGCGACGCCTTAGACCGAACGGGGAGCGCCCGTCCGGCAGGTACGTGTACGGCTCAATGGCAGCGTCAGCGAAAGCATCGTCGCGTCGATTCCCGTCACTGCGAAACGGCGAAACCGATGATCGTTGATCCGATCACCGCATCGGCCGACACCTTAGCGGGCGTGGCGGGGATTTGTCAAGGGCATCGCCG
>DASYWB010000182.1:0-8711 GCA_035936495.1 Thermomicrobiales bacterium | reverse complement strand
TCATTGCCGCGTCCCGTCGTGCCACCATTCTCACTTGCAATGGGCCTGATCCGGTGCGATTCTTCCGGCGGCAACCAGCCATGACCCGTATTGATGAGAGGACGCTCTGTGAGCGATGCGGAGGACGGCAAACTGAGGATTGGAGTGATCGGCTGCGGTGCAGGCGTCTTCCATCTGGAGGGGTATGCGACCGAGCCGCGGGCAACGGTCGTCGCGCTTGCCGGCTTGGATACCGACCGTTGCCAAACACTCGCCAAGCGGTTCGACGTGCCCACGGTCTTTGGTGACTTCAAGGAGCTTTTGGCGGTCCGCGATATCGACGCGGTGAGCATCGCGGTTCCCAACCACCTCCATATGCCGATCGCGGTCGCGGCGTTGAAGGCCGGGAAGCATGTCCTCATCGAAAAGCCACTCGCTCGCACGGCCGATGAAGGCGAGCGAATGGTCCAGGCTTCTCAGAAGGCCGAGCGCGTGCTGGCCGTCGCCTTCAACCGCCGCTTCCGGGACGACATGATGCTCGTCCACGACCATGCTGCTAAGGGCGGCTTTGGGCGCATCTATCATGGGGAAGCGTTCTGGATGCGCCGCGCTGGTATTCCCGGTTTGGGCACCTGGTTTACGAGTAAGGAGCACGCTGGTGGCGGCCCGCTGATCGATCTCGGCGTCCATGTCCTCGACATGGCCCTCTACGCGATGGGCAACCCCACGGTCACGAGAGTCAGTGCCGCCACGTACGCCGAGATCGGCCCGCAAGGCAAGGGTAACTTTCGCTCAAGCAAGAAGATCAGCCGCGCGCCGGGTAGCGGAGGGTACGAGGTCGAGGACTTCGCTACCGCGTTCCTACGCATGGCGGACGGTGCCACACTCAGCCTCAAAGTCGCTTGGGCCGCTTACACGAGTGCCGAGGACGACTTCGGCATCACGCTGATGGGCAGCAAGGGCGGCTGTGAGATCTACTCCCGGAATTACGCGCTCACCGGCACGCTGAAGGTCTTCGGCGACTTCGAGGGCGTCGCCGCCGACAGTGAGCCTCGCTTGATCGAGCGGAACGGTCACGCCGAGGTCATCCACCGCTTTGTCGCCAGCGTCCTCGATGGCGCGCCGGTGACTCCCAGCGGCGAAGAGGGTGTCGACCGTGCCCGTCTCGTCGACGCCATCTACCGGTCGGCGGCCGCGGGCAAAGAGATCGCCCTCGATCACGGCCCATCGTAGCGGCGCCCCGCCACGCGGCCGTCGGTCACGACGCGGGATTGCCGCACTAGACACTGTACGCATGAAGGGAGAGGACGTGAGCAACCGACTTCGGATCACGGTTTGGAGCGAATATCGGCACGAGCGAGAGAGTGAGGAGATCGCCGCCGTCTACCCGAACGGCATCCACGAGGCCATCGCCGAAGGCCTCCGGCAGCGCGACGGCTTCGAGGTCCGCACCGCCACCCTGGACGAACCCGACCATGGCCTCACGGAATCGGTGCTGGCCGAGACCGATGTCCTCACCTGGTGGGGCCATAAGGCACACCGCGAGGTCAGCGAGGTTGTCGTCGACCGCGTCCACCAGCGCGTCCTGGAGGGTATGGGCCTGGTGGTGCTCCACTCCGGTCACCTCTCCAAGATCTTTAAGAAGCTGATGGGCACGAGCTGCGATCTCAAGTGGCGTGAAGCCAACGAGAAGGAGCGGCTCTGGGTCGTGGCCCCTGACCACCCGATTGCCGCCGGTCTCGGCGAGTACATCGAACTCGACCAAGAGGAGATGTACGGCGAGCATTTTGACATCCCCGCTCCCGAGAGGCTCGTCTTCATCAGTTGGTTCCCCGGCGGCGAAGTCTTCCGGAGCGGGGCCTGCTATAGCCGCGGTGCCGGCCGCATCTTCTACTTCCGGCCAGGCCATGAGACCCATCCGACGTACTTCAACCCAGAGATCCGTCGCGTCATCGCCAACGCTGCCAACTGGGCGGCGCCAACGACGAGCATTCGTCGCACGTTCGGCAACGTTCAACCGCTGGAGGATTTAGCCCGCTACACCAGTGTGAGGTGAATCATGCCGGCATGATCGAGGGCGCCGGCGGCTGAGCGGCACAGGCCCATAGCGGCATTTGGCGCTCGCACGGGAACCATGCCCGTTTACTTTTCCGCTCGTTCCAGTGCCTCCCGGGGTGTGGGGCCGGGCTCCGGGCTCGCATCGGTGCGTGTTCCCGGCCCCGGCGCGATTCCCGGCGTTCTGTCTCCGACGGACCGGACGAGCGTCTCATCGCCCAGGATGCCGGTTCCCGGCACCTCGTCGTCGCCACCGTCCATCAATCCTGCGGCCGTCGGCTGCTCATGATCGACCGACTCGTGCCGCGGTATGTCGTTTCGCTCCCCACTCATAGCCGCACTCCTCTTGCCATGCCCCATCTGCGTTCACGGAGGTCCTATCGGTCACGGGTTACCCTTCGGATTTCCCCATTCGCTCGTAGCTCACGAGCTCGGATAGCGGCTTGCGGCCGCCCTCGACCGGACCCGGCCGCGGGTCCTTGGTTGTCGTCGGATAGCCAAGCACCACGACCGACCGGGCGATCCTCTCGACCGGGACACCGAGGATCCGCTTGCCCTCGGCTTGCTGCGCCTCGTCGCCAAACCACGCGACGCCGCCACCCAATCCCAATGCGTGCGCCCCAAAGAGCAGGCGCTCGGTAACGCGGCCTTCATCGTAGGCCTCGCTTATCGCATTCGCTCCGTTGAGCACGATCGCGACTGCCAACGGGGCGCCGGCGACCCAGTTGATCGGCGTTCGGATCTGGCTGATCTGCCGGAGCTGCTCCTTGTCTTTGATCACGATGAAGTGCCACGGCTGCGTATTCCGCGAGCTTCCGGTCCAGCGCGCCACGTCGAGGAGCTCGTTCAACACGTCTTCAGGTACGGGATCTGGTTTGTACTGCCTCGCCTGCCGGACCTTCTTCAGCTCCGCCGTCACCTCTCGTCCGTTCGCAAGTGCTGCCATGGCTTTCCTCCTTCTCCGTCTCAATAGACCAACGGCTCAAGCCTCGCCGGCTGGTCGTTAGGCCGGCATCATAAGCCACCCGCCAATACGACGGGAGATATCGCGACCAGGCCGGCCGGCCGGCTCGTTTCCTCCGTTCATAGCAGGCCACCAAGGCTGAGCGGCGGAGCTTGACCGGCTTTTGCCTTCAAGCCCGCTCCAGGCACGAACGCGCGCCGCTTTTGCCCCTTGGAATCCCCATCGACCCTTCTCGCCGGGACCGTGTCGTGCGACAGGGACCAATCCGTGTGCCAGCCGACGCGGGAGGACACCAGCTCCTCGCCTATCACGGTGTTTCTGGTAGGGGCCGACCTTCTGCCAGGCCGTGGCACTCGGCAGTACCGTGTGCCCTCCTGCAGTCACGATGTTCGCGAGTTCGCTCGCGAAACCCGGACCGGTTTCGGATCAGCCGCCCTGACGGCGCCACTGCGTCCATCTCAACGATAGAACGCGCGCCGGGAACTGCGATGTTGCCGCCCCAGGCGACCATAGCGCCCGGCATGTAGGGCGCGACGCGGTGCATCGCCCTCGCTCCGGGCTGCGGGGGCAGCGTTACTCCCATGGCGGTCTCTAACTGAATCGCACCGGTCAGCCGCTACCGCTCCCCCTCCAGGTTCAGCCAGGCGACCTCCCTAGGAGTCAGATCGATGTCTAGCGCTTGGAACGAGGTGCGGGTCTCGGAGAGCGCGCGCGGACCGATCAGCGGGAACGTGGGGAACGGCTGGTTCAGCACCCAGGCGAGCGCGATCGCAATCGGGGGGACGCCCCGCTCCCGCGCCATCTGGTTGACCCGCTCCAGGCGTTGGAAGTTGTCCTCGCTGTACCAGCAGCGGACCAGCTCGGCGTCAGAGAAGTCGTCCGGCCGCGCCCGGCCGGTGAAGAACCCGCGGGCTTGGCTCGACCAGGGGAAGATCGGCATGTGGGTCCGTTCGAGCCAGGCGCGGGTCACCGGGTCTGAAGCCGAGCGGCAGCCCGCCCACGGCGGCTCGACCATCCGCGCCAGGCTGAAGTTGTTGCTGATCATGGTGAACCCATTCAGGCCATGCTCCGCCGCCCACTGGTTCGCCTCTTCGACTCGTTCAATCGTCCAGTTGGAAGCGCCGAAGACCCGAAGCTTTCCGTCCTGCTGCATCCGGTTGAGGACATCGATGAACTCGCCAGCCGGGACTTGGAGATTGTCCCGGTGGAGCATGTAGAGATCGACGTGATCCGTGCGGAGGCGCTCTAGGCTCTGGTCAAGCTGCGATTCGGCGTCCGCCGGCGTGCAGAACGGCGTATGGGCACCCTTATCCAGGATCACGACCTCGTCGCGGACGCCACGCTGCTCGATCCAGCGCCCGAGAATCGTCTCGCAGGCGCCGCCCGCGTATTGCCAGGCGGTGTCGAAGCAGGTGCCGCCGCGCTCAAAGAAGTCGTCGAACATGACGGCCGCGTGTGGCATCGTCCGCTGGTTGTCCACGCCCATCACCAGGCGCGATACCGGCTTGGAGACTCCGGCGATGGTACCGTAGCGCATCGTGGCGTCGTCGCGCCGGGCAAGAGGACGGCCATGCACGGGCGCCCGCTTGGCGGTTAGCTTCTCTTGGTCGTAGACGAGCCCGATCTGCTCGCGCCAGCGGTCCAACGTCTGCATATTCCCGAGGCTATCGTCCCAGGTCATGGCTGGAGCTTGCCGGTCGTTCAGATGGGCGGCGACGGTGTCGGCTTCGATGGTCCAGGGGTCGGCCGGGGCCTCGACGGTGAAGATGCGTGGCTCGTCGTCGTGGCGATGCACGATGATTTCAGTCGTCCGGCTGCTGCCACGCAGTGTCCAGGGCGCGGGGATGAGCAGCTCCCCCTCACTGCCGTAGACCCGGACGACGTTGTCGCCCCGCACGGCGATGCCCGTCATGAGCTGGGCGACGATTCCGCTCTCGAAGCCGAGCGCGGCAACCGTCCACTCATCGACGCGGCTTTTCTCCCCGATCTTGCCCGTCGCCTTGACCTCGGTGGGGTTGGCAAACGGGATGCCGGTCGTCGCCCCGGCGATGAGGCGCGCCATTGAGGTCGGGTAGCCACCGATATCCAGGATGCTTCCACCGGCCAGCGCGTGGTCCCGCAGCCGGTGCTCGGTGCCGGCAGAGAGGCTGAATGCGAAGGTGGCTTGGATGACTCGCACCTCGCCAATCGCACCCTCCTGGAGCAGCGAGACGAGGCGTGCGATCTGGGGATGGCAGCGATACATGTAGCCTTCCATCAGGAAGACGTCGTGGCGCATAGCGGCTTCGACAACGGCCATCGCCTCGGCGTGGTTGATGCCCAGCGGCTTCTCGCAGAGGATGTGCTTACCGGCTTCGGCGGCCCGGATCGCCCATGGAGCGTGGTACGGGTGTGGTGTCGAGATATAGACCGCGTCAATATCCTGGTCTGCCAACACGGCTTCATACGACGCGTAGCGACGTGGAATGTCGAACGCTTTACCGAAATGCCCGGCGGTCTCGGCAGCCCGGCTGCCGATCGCCAGGATGTCGCCCGATGTCGAGGCGGCCACTCCGGCCGCGAAGGTTTCGGCGATCTTCCCCGCCCCGATGATGCCCCACCGAATCCGCTCTGCCACGCGCTCACCGCCTCGCTCAGATTTCGTCCCGAAGCCGCCAGACCAGGGCGGGGCGTCAGTCTAGCCCATTGCTCCCTGGATCGGAACAGGAGCGCTGGTATCATCCCGTCAGCGTCACCGAGCATCGAACGGGCATGAGGAGAGGCAGATGCAGCGCAGCCACTACCCAGTGATCGTGATTGGCGGCGGAACCATGGGGCTCGCCGCGGCTTGGGAGCTCGGCAAGCGCGACACGCCCGCGCTCGTGCTGGAGCAGTTTGGCATCGTCCACGACCTCGGTAGCCACTCGGGCCAGACTCGGATCATCCGCCACGCTTACGCCGAGTCTCCCGACTACGTCCCCCTCGTACGGCGGGCCGACGATCTCTTCGTCGCTCTGGAGGAAGAAACCGGCGCCAGTGTGCTCTACCGGACCGGTGGCCTCGATTTGGCGGGGCCGGGTCACGGCCACGCCAGAGCCGCGCGCGAGAGCGCTGAGCGGTGGGATGTCCCGTTCGAGTGGCTCGATGGCGCGGAGGTCCGACACCGTTTCCCAGCGTGGCGGGTGCCGGACGACTGGGAAGCGTGCTATAGCCCGAAGTCGGGCTTTCTCCATGTCGACGCGACCCTATCAGCCCTGGCGAGCGCCGCGACGGAACGCGGGGTGGTGATTCGCGAGCGCACGCCGGTACACGGCTGGCGTGTTGACAGCGATGCCGTCGTCGTGGAGACGCAGCATGAGATCTTCACCGCCGATAAGCTGATCGTGACCGCGGGGGCGTGGTCCAGTCGGCTCCTGGCGGAGATCGGATTACCTCTTACCGTCCTCCGCAAGGTGCTCTGGTGGTTCGGTGTCGAGGACACGGCGCTGTACCACCGCGATCGGTTCCCCGTCTACATCGCCGAGTCGGACGCGGGCCACGTCTATGGCTTCCCGCTCGACGCGGCCCGGTTCGGGGAGGGCTTGAAGATCGCCGAGCATTCCGGCGGAGACCCGACCGACCCTGAAGACATCGACCGCGTCGCGCGCGACGAGGAGGCCGGACCGGTCCTCGACTTCGCCCGTCATCACCTGACGGGCGTCACCGATCAGATCGAGCGCCGGGCGGTCTGCATGTACACGATGACCCCGGATAGCGACTTCATCGTGGACCGGCATCCGGACCACGCTCAGGTCGTCTTTGGCACCGGCTTCTCCGGCCACGGTTTCAAATTCGCCACGGCCATCGGTGAGCATCTCGCCAATCTAGTGCTCGACCCTGACACCAAACCCTATACCCATCTTGCGCTGGAACGGCTCCAAGGGGCCGCGAGGTCATGAGCGATCAGGAGGCAGAGGTGGTGGGCTTCGGCACGTACCCCGGACCTTCGTCCTCTGAAGAGATCGCTCCCAGCGCGGTCGTGGGCTGGCGGGGGTCGGCGCCGCGGGGCCACCCACCGTTGGCCTCGGCCCATTCTCTGATGATGGCGTGGAGCCGCTCGTCGCTCATGATGAAGCCGGATGCCGACGTCTTGCGCGCGCTGCCACTATCCGTCAGTTCGGCGAGCCCTTCCCGGAGATCGCGGACGAAGGCGCGCTCCCGCTCCGCGTCGAACCGGGCGGCGAATGGAAACAGGCGCACATCACGTGTCTGGAGATAGGCGATGACGCGCTCGGCGAGGCGGTGATCGTAGTTCGAATCCGGATCGATCTGCACGTCGCTTGCTTCTCCTTCGCTGGTGGCACGGTGCTCGATAGGCGCTTAGTGTTTCTATCCGGTCTTTCACATTCTACGCACGAGGAGGAAACTCTCGCAGCCGCCCTGGGTGTGCCAGCGTGGCACGCTGCTTGCTTTTAGGTCGTTGCCGGACCTTTTCCGGCTTCCCTCGGACTCTCGCCCCGCGCAGGAGAGTGTTCGATGCGTTCTTCAGTCCTACCTCCACCTGGCCTTGGGCTGTCACGCCACGGTGGCAGTGCGCGGCCGGCCGGGCCGGTGTCTTGCATTCCGCCCCACGGAACTGATTCCGCGGAGAGTGGCATCGACATCGTGCGGTCCATCTCGCCGTTCAGAGGTGCAGCGCCGGCTTCCCCACTTGGCGAAGTCTTTGACATGGGACATATCCGTTCACCCATAGAGCCAATTGACGCACTCTCACCCGATGGTGTGTAGGCCGTTTCGGTGTTGGCGGAAGAGGTCATTTCACTGATCTCCACGGACGTCAGCTTGGCCAATTACCGCCGTCCACATTGAACGTCTGCTGGGTGATGTAGTCGGCTTCGGACGACGCGAGAAAGACGGCCATCCCCGTGACGTCTTCGGGCTGCTCGATGCGCCCAAGTGGGATCGACTGGATGAAGGTGCGCTTCGGCTCACCGACTTCCATGTTCAGCAGTTTCGCAAACTGCCGGTCGACCTCGTCCCAAAAGGGGGTATCGACGATCCCGGGGGCGATGGCGTTGACATTGATCTTGTGCGGCGCGAGCGCGAGCGCCATGGACTGGGTCATGCTGATGACGCAGGCCTTGCTCGCACAATACGCCAAGACCAACGCCTCGCCGCGCCGGCCCGCCTGGCTCGCGAGATTGACGATCTTGCCGCCCCTGCCCTGCTCGATCATCTGGCGGGCGGCGGCCTGGGAGCACCAGAGCAGGCCCTTGCAGTTGATGTCAAACATGAAGTCCCAGTCCGCTTCGGTCGTCTCGTGAAAGGGGATGATCTTCCCCACGCCAGCGTTGTTAACGAGGATATCAATGCCGCCGAAACGCTCGACCGCCGTGTCGATCATCGCCCGCGCCTGGGACTGGTCACGCACATCGATCCGAAACGAGGCAGCCTTCCCTTCCTCCCCCTGCTGGGCGTTGATCGCTTCGACGGTGGCCTGCGCACCCGCCTCGTTGAGATCGGCGACGAGGACCTTTGCCCCCTCCCGCGCGTAGGCGAGTGAGATCGCTCGTCCCATGCCTTGGGCGCCACCGGTCACGATCGCGACGTTGTCTTGTAGCCGCATCTCTTCCTCCTCCCACACCGCAGGGCACACGGCCCTGCACACCTACGGCTGATGCCGCTCGATCCGGTACCGCTCGACCATCTCCTGGATCAGCCGGATCCCGAGTCCGGGTCGATCTGAGAGTTTGAC
>DASYWB010000181.1:0-2495 GCA_035936495.1 Thermomicrobiales bacterium | reverse complement strand
GGCGAAGGGCACGTCCGGATCGCGGCGGTTCTCCGCCAGATTGAAATGAACGCGACCGATCACGTTCCAGGCGGGGTTCAGCGCCTTAAGGAACGCTTGCAGATCGGTGCCCGATGCGGCAAGCGACGCGGCGAACGCGGCGCCGAGGTCGCCCCACAGCCCGAGCAGGACATCCGCGTTCAGGTATTCCGCCCCCGGCATCATCGGTGCCGTCAGCATCAACGTGGCAAGCTCGCCCTCGGTCGGCGGGGGGACGGCGGACAGAGTTGCCGCAGGCGGCGCATCCCAGGCCGCGCCCGAGGCATGAAGGCAGACCGCCCCCACATAGCGCACCCCGAAATCGCGCCACCAGACGAAGGTGGGCGGCATGGACTGGCCAACTTCACCCGCCCCCAGCTGCAGCAGGCCCTGCCCGGTGCCCCGCCCAAAGGCATCGGCCAGTCGTGCTGCCACCTGGTCGTCCAGGAGGGGCGCGTCGTCGGTGTCCTCAAGCCGGAGGTGTCCGTGGGGTGTGAGGCGCAACTGGATACGAGGCATGATGGTCGCGCAATCTCCAGGGCGTTGTCACGTTAACCTGTTTTACTTCGGGATGGACCAAACCCGCCGGCAGCTGGGCTATGGGATTTCAACCACTTAGCAGCGTCGGCCGCGCCGAGTTGAGGGCGAAATTCGGGCTCTACTGCGTTAACGTGACAATGCCAACGCCAATCCAGCCAATCAGTTCAAGAGATGACAGACCCAAGTGGACAGACGCCGACGGAAGATACCCGCCCTGTGCGACCCGCTCTCGGCAGCCTCAGCCTGTCATCCGGGAATCATCCGTATGCATCGCACCACTCTCATGTTCGCCGTTTCAAGCAGCAGGCAGCAAATTTCTATTGCTTGCTGAGCAAGCGTTTCGGCGTGACTGCAACTGAGCAAAGCAGGAGGCGCGGCCCTGAGACGACGGTTGATCATCCTCTGATGCGCGGATCGGAACCGCAGGACCTGATGCGTCGTGGAGCTGCCTCGGTCTAGGAACCAGCGTCGGAATCACCCGGCTGATAGTGGGTGCGAGGGGTCTCCGGCCGTGACCGCGCCTCCAGCCTTGCCCGGCTGCAGATGGCGATGATGAGTGTAGAGCGCCTCCTTGCTGTGGGGATGTGCCGTGGTTCAGGCGGTGCGACTGGCGAGTTGATGGGCGATGGCCCAGACAAAGCCCGCCAACTCACGGGCGATCGCGGTCGTGACCACGGTGGCGGGCTTGCCGGCATGGGCGAGCCGGCGGTAGCGGCGGCACAGCCTCAGCTGCGCTTTCCAGGCGGTCGCGCGGATCGGCTGGGGCAATCCTTCCTGCCGCAGCAGCAGGTCCCGGCTGACCCGGGCGGGGAAGCGGTAGCTCCAGGCCGCCTCGATCAGCATGCGGCGGGCGGCGCCGTTGCCCGCCTTGGTAATCCCGCCCTGGCGCCGGCTCTGGCCGCTGGACTGCTCCGAGGGAACCAGCCCGAGATAGGCCATCAGCTGCCGCGGACTGGCGAACCGGGTGATGTCGCCAAGCTCGGCCACCAGCGTGACCGCGTTCACCAGTGCCACGCCACGCAACGCCTGCAGCGCCTGCACCACCGAGGCCAGGGACCACTCCGGCAGCACCGCCTCAATCTGTCGCGTCAGCCGGTCCCGCCGTTCGGTCGCGGCCTCGACGGCGGCGATCAGGTCCTCCAGCACGACGTGGTGGATGGCCTGCTCGAAGCGCAGCCCGGACAGCCAACGCCGGTGCATCAGCGTCCAGGCCGGACGGCCGTAGTGCCGGCCATGGCGCAGCAGAAAACCCGACAATTGTTGCCGTGCTTGGCGCAGGGCCCGCACCGCCGCCAGCCGGGCGCGCACCAAGTCGCGCATCGCTTCATGCGCCGGATCCGGAACCCAGACCGCCGTTAGCTCGCCTGCCCGGTGCAGCCGGGCTAGGCTGACCGCATCCCGCCGATCGGTCTTGATCCGCTCGCCCGGCTTGCGCGGGATCAGCGAGGGGGCAATCACCACGCACTCATGTCCGGCTGCCGTCAGTTGGCGCTGGATGCCGTAGCCACACGGACCGGCTTCGTAGCAAAACTGCAGCTGGCGGCCCGTCCGCTGCAGTTTCCTCAACAGCCCCTTCAGCGCCTCCGGGCTGTTGGCGATCCGGCCATACTCGCGCACTTCGCCGCGCTCACCGCTTTCCGCCAGCGCGACCGTGATCGTCTCCTTGTGCACGTCCAACCCGATGAAAGTGGTATTCTCTCCCACGACCCGTCTCCTATGCAGTGAGGCTCGGCACCGGACCATCCGGCGCAACCCTCGAAAGCCTGCATACTGCGAGACGGGTCACCCCAATCTCAGGCGAACATCTGGTCTAGCAGCGATAGGGCGGCGGCTGATGTCCGGGAGGCAAGCCGGGATACCAGTTCCGGCATTTGCCCGGCGGGGGGAGATGGCCAGGCGGAATTCCGATCTTTCTCGCGTGATCATCCACGTAACGA
>DASYWB010000180.1:0-2584 GCA_035936495.1 Thermomicrobiales bacterium | reverse complement strand
GTGCCGAAGCGTTCGTTGACCAGGCGCTCGGCTTCGGCGAGCTCTTTCGGCGTCACCGTGTCTTCCGTCAGGCCGTAACGGGCCTGAAAGTAGCCGATGAGGTGGTGGATGATGACGTCGCGGGGCAGGTCGGTCTGCTGGCGTAAGGGGCCGACGCGCTTCTCGGCGGATTGGATGCCCTTGTCGCTCAGCTTTTCCTTGCCGATACGCAGGACGCTCAGCATCCGGGGCACGTTCATCTGGTAGGCCATCGTCGTGTGGTGGAGGATCGCCCCGCCACGCCGAGCTTGCGCCGCGCCGCCGACCTTGCCTCCGGTCGAGGTGATGTCGTTCAGTGGCTCATACCAGGCTTCGACGCCCAGCTCACGGAGCGCATTGACGACCCATCCATCGAAGAACGCGTAGGACTCCGGAAAGCTCATCCCACGGGCGATCGCTTCCGGCGCGTAGATCGAGTAGGTGATAGCTCCCTCCGGCTCGATGAACATCGCGCCGCCACCGCTGATCCGGCGCACGATCTCGACGCCATCAGCCGCGGCGGCCGCTTCATCGACCTCATTGCGGACGGACTGGAAGCGGCCAAGGACAACGCAGGAGCGGTCCCAGCCCCAGACGCGGATCGTCGGCCGGCGCTCGCCACGGCCGACCCGGAGGGTGAGCACCTCGTCGAGCGCCATATTGAGGAGCGGCGCGTGCGGCACGCCCGGAATGACGCGCCAATCATAGTCACGCCAGCGGTCGTCATACCTCTCGGCAATCTCATCGGGAGCGACCATCTTCTCCGCCGGCGCCGGGGTCGCGCTCATCATGGGCGCACCTCTCCCTCCTCGGCCAACGCTCGCCGCACCGCGGTGGCAATCCCCTCTGGCGACGAGCCGAGCAGCTCCGCGTCCCGGGGCATCGCCATCCGTACCCGCTCCGCGATTTCCGACTCGGATAGCTCGACAGAGAGCCCTTCCAAGGCGCCCGTCAGATCGGCGAGAGCTTCCTCGGGGTAGAGGAAGAAGTCGCCGGAAAGCTCGACACCGGCCAGCTTGCCGTCCCGCGTCTCAAAATCAACGACCACCAGCTTGCCGCCGGGTGTCTTGTATTCGCCGTGCATGGTTCCTCTCCCCAGCTAACAGCATCAGCCGTCAGCAATCAGCTTTTGGGCGCTTTTCAGCACGGCGGCAGCGGCCAGCTCTCCGCTGGTGACGGCGCCGTTGTGGCTCGAGTCGACGGTCGCTTCGCCCGCGAGATAGAGACCGGTGGTCGGTGTGATAACGTCCGGCAAGGTTCCGTAGATGCCGGGTGGTTGGGCGTATTGGGAGAAGGGGACGCGGACGGTTGCGAGTGGCCGCCAGGCTCCTGGCTCGTGCCCCATCATCCGGGCGGCGTCGTCGCGGGCGCGCCGGGCGACGGCCTCGTCGTCTGGATGCCTGGCCCATTCACCGAGCAGGACGGCGGCGAGCAGATGCTTGCCACGAGGCGCGTAGCTCGGGGCCACGATTGACAAGGGAGCGAGATGATTGACCGCGAGCGTGCCGGTACCGTCGAGCGCCAAGCGGCGGCCGAGCGGGGGCGTGACGCCTCCATCCTCGGAGGCGGTCAGATAGACCGTGGTACAGCCAACTGGTTCTACGGGGATTGACGCTATCCCGGTTAGGCGGTGGGCGGTCGGCGGATCGGTGGCGACGACGACATCCGTCGCCGGGATCGTCTCTCCGCCGGCGCGCACCCCGGTGACAGAGCCCCCCTCGGTGACGATTGCCTCGACCAGGCGGTTGACCCGAATCGCCCCGAGCGGCAGACGAGCGGCCAAGAGCTCCGGCATCGCCTGCATTCCGTCCGCGGGGAGGACCGCGTTGCCCTCCAGAAACATCTTCAAGGTGAAGCGGAGTGGTCCGGCGCTGGTGGTGAGCTCGCGATCGAGGAGGATGCCACCCCAGAATGGCCGCGCGAAGTGGTCCACGAAGGCACGGCTGAGTCCTGCGCTCCACAGCATCCGCGCGGCGCTCTGATCGCCGGCCGGATCTCCAGCCGCCTCGTTAGCGGTCTCCCAGCCAGCTAGTCGCGTCCGGCCGGCTAATGCCGCCAGCCGCAGCTTATCGCCCGCGCCGAAGAGTGGGGTGGTGAGATCGCGCGGGAGCGCTGTCGGATGCCGGAACGGGTCGGCGAGGGGGACCAGCCGCTGGCCCGTCCAGACCAGGGCGCCGGCATCGAAGGCGGCAGGACGCAGCTCTTCGACGTCGATCTGGCGCCGGACCGCCGGATAGGCCTCCAGCAAGACCTGGAATCCCCGGTCAAGCAGAAATCCTTCCGGGTGGCGATCGGTGCGGACGCGCCCGCCGATGCCGTCAGAACCCTCGAGCACCAGGACGTCCCGGCCCGCTTGGCAGAGCTCGACGGCACAGGTCAGCCCGGCCATGCCCGCGCCAACGACGATAACCGGCAGGTGTTTTGTCGAGCTGGTGTCACGTTGTCCGCCGGGGCCAGGCATGGCTCATGCTCCTGTCTACCATGGGAGAAACCATCTTGAGCTCCGGCACGTTCTTCACACGTTCTTCATTCACACGTTCTTCATATGAAGGCGGCGGAACGACCC
>DASYWB010000179.1:0-27190 GCA_035936495.1 Thermomicrobiales bacterium | reverse complement strand
GCCTGTCCTACACCCGTGACGTCGACACCTGGGTACTGGAATCATGAGTTCGGAGTTTTCCAGGGGACACGGACGTTTCACGTGAAACGCGCGAGCGCTTGTAAAGGCAGCTCGCGCGTTTCGGCGTCCGGTGAGGTCCGGTCCATACTACGCGGCGTTCGGCTAGAGGGTGTCGGCACCGGCCATGGCGGCGTCCACCGCGCGGGGCTAGAATGCGCCGATGCTGTACTAGATAAGCCGGCTCAAAGTCGGCTGAACATAGCACGACGAGGCCACCAGCGCTCTCCCGGGGTTTGTATTAGGAGTCAGAAATATAGATCAGACCCGGTTGCTGGTTGTAGTACATCATGAGCTCCGCCACCAGGTTCCGCAGCTTTTGGTCAGACGCCGTGGCGTCGAGCGGCCGCCGGTCAGAGAAGGGCGCCCCACTGTGCCTCATCTGGCTTGCACTCGTCCTGGCGTCATTCCGGGGAGCTCGCCGATAGACATCGGCATAGATGTCGTCGCCCTCGCTGACGACGTAGAGAGCGTAGCTGGGGTCGATTTCGAGCCCCAGCGTCCCTTGTTCCGGTGCATCGATCACGACCGGGTATCCGGCGGGGGCCCGGCCGCGATAGTCGTCGGCCGCGACCTGGAGCATCGGGAGGATGCGGCGTCTAATATCCTCGAAGAGTTGACTCGGCACGGGCACTCCTCCAGCAGCGACGATCATTGATTTCCTGATTATCGTTACCGGCACCCCGCCGTGCAAACCACGACCCGACGTTTCACGTGAAACGTCGGGTCCCAAGCCGGCATTCCCCGTGACCCTAGCCCTGCCCGTTCTCGGAGACTCGCTTGCCGGCCTCGACCGCGCTCCGATTCTCTTCCGCGAGCAAGCTGGCGCGCGGGGTGATCTGCCCCGCGTACTTCGCATTGCGCTTCTTGCCGTAGGGCGTCATCACCGGTGAGCTGACCGTCTCGAATGAGAACGAGCAGATCCGCATCCCCGCGTAGAGGGCGACCGGCATACGGCCCAGGTTGCTCAACTCCATCGTTGCCGTGCCAGTCCAGCCCGGCTCGAACACTGCGGCCGTCGAGTGGACGGTGATTCCCAGCCTAGCGATGCTGGAACGCCCCTCCAACCGCCCCAGCAGGTCGTCGGGCAGGGTGAGCGACTCAATCGTCGACGCCAACGCAAAATCTCCAGGCTGCATGATGAACGGCTCGTCTTCCTCGATCACTATCGTCCGCATCGCATCGCCGATAGAACGGGGGTGCCGCGGATCAATGAAGCTGTGGCGGCTGTGCTCGAAGACCATAAACGTCGTGCCAAGCCGGAAATCAACCGAGACCGAGCCCAGTTGCGTCGCGAGGTCCGGCGGCGGGTCGATGCCAATCCGCCCGTCCTCCAATGCCTTGATGATTTCCCGGTCAGCTAAGATCATAGTTATTCCCGGCTCTGAGCGCAGCTCCCCATCGCCACTCCGCCACGCCAAACTGTACGTACACTCTACCTGGAGTGCCGCCGCGCGTCAATGTTGCCGCGGACACCGGCGAGGAAAAAGGAGATTGCATCGCCAGCTCACGGCCGCTTCTCATCGTATCCGGCGGCACGCCCATCGTTTGATGGACCGCCTCGCCGAGGTCCTCGACGCACCGACTTACCGCTCGTCATTCACCCCTGGCCCGGTGAGCAGCAGTCGCGTCTGCATCGTATCACTCGTCCGATAGGCGGCCGACACGCTCGTGCCGGTGTGGATCCGCTGGACCACCTCGCCGAGCAAGGGCGCCACCGACCGCACGGTCAGCTTGTCGATCCGCTTATGGGGTGGGATCGCGATGCTATTCGTCACCACCACCTCGCGGATAGGACTCGCTTGCAGGCGGGCGACAGCGGGTCCCGAAAGAACCGGATGGACGCAAGCAGCATAGACGTCGGTCGCGCCGTGATCGAGGCAGACCTGCGCCGCCTGGGTGATCGACCCGGCGGTATCGATCTCGTCATCAACGATCACGACGGGACAGCCCGCGACGGTTCCGATCAGATTCAGCACCTCTGAGCTGTCCAGGTTCCCGACTCGCCGCTTCTCGACAATCGCCAGTGAACCGTCGAGAACCTCGGCGAAGTTCCGGGCCCGTTTGGTGCTGCCAAGATCCGGCGCGACGATGACCGGGTGGACCAACCTCTTCTCCTCGAAATACTGGGCCAGCAGGAAGAGCGCGCTCATCTCGTCGACCGGCACGTCGAAGAAACCCTGGATCTGTCCCGCGTGGAGGTCGAGCGTCAACACCCGGTCGGCCCCGGCAACCCCGATAAGATTAGCGACCAAACGGGCGGTGATCGGAATCCGGGGCTGGTCCTTCTTATCCGATCGCCCGTACCCGAAGTAGGGAATCACCGCGGTGATCCGGCCCGCCGAGGCGCGCCGCAGGGTGTCGAGCATGATCAGCAGCTCCATCACCGCGTCGTTGACCGGCTCCGCAAAGGACTGGATTACGTAAACATCGTTCCCGCGAACACTCTCGCCAATGCGAACGAAGGTATTATCGTTGGTAAACTTAAAAACTTCCGCTCTTCCGGCCCGAATACCGATGTAATCGCAAATATCGCCCGCTAGCCCGGGGTTGGAGTTACCGCTGAAGATCACCAGTTGACCATAGTGCTTACTCACCAGCTTCTCCTTCAACTCCCGCCCAGCTAACGGACCGTCGAGAGCGTCTGGGTCGTGTTCGTATTGCCGGCGCTTTCGCGTCACTCATACGGCTCACGGCTTCCCAGGCCGCCGCTTGTTGAGCCTCTCGTTTTGAGCCGCCGCTGCCGGTTCCCCACCGTTCGCCATCGATGCTGACCGCCACCGTGAAGCGCCGGTCGTGATCCGGTCCCTCAATCGCCAACAGCTCGTAGGTAGGCGACGAACCCAGAGTCCCTTGGGCAAACTCTTGGAGCCGGCCCTTAGGGTTGGCCTCGCTCTCCATCCTGGAGGCAGCGGGGCTCTCCGGCTCTGATCGCAAGAATCGGAGCACGAAGCGTCTTGTCTCCCGCCAGCCCCGGTCAACCGCGACCGCGCCGACCAGTGCCTCGAACGCCCCGGCCAGGATCCGGTCCCGCGGGCTCTCCGTCAGGCGCTCGCCCTGGCCAAGGTAGAGATAGCTCCCAAGGTCAATGGAGCGTGCCCAGCGCACCAGGGTTTCCGTCCGGACCAGGGCCACCCGCCGGGCGGTCAGAGTCCCTTCATCGTCATTAGGATAGCGGTCGTACAGATACTCAGCCACGACCGTGCCCAGATAGGCATCACCGAGAAACTCGAGACGCTCGTTCGATTGCATGATCCGGCCACGCAAGCCCGCGGCCGCCCACTCGTGGAGCACGGAGCGATGCGTCACCGCCAGCCGCAATACATCGAGGTCATGAAAGCGAACCCCGATCGTCTCCGCGAGGCGGGCGAGCGCATCGCCGGTCCCCGCGTCTTGGGCCGGGGGAGACTCCGCCGCGGTGTCAGGAGCATCCGCGTCATCATCTGGAACCGAGCACGTAGACGTGGATGAGCGAAGCCGGGTCACGAGAGCGATTATCCTCACGCGTCAGTCGAGTCGAAGAAGAGACATAGCCAGTCAAAGAAGTATGCCGCGCATGACACTACGCCTGATACTTGCTCAGGGCCCGGTCTAAATCCACGTCGGCCGCCCTCGCGGCCTCTGCCAGCCGTTCCCAGTCGATTTGCACGTAGTACGTGTACTGCAGCGGCTCGGTCTCCTCGGTTCGTGAAGAGGCGAGCTCGTGGCTGACGAGAAACCGGATCAGCGCGTCAGCCATCCGGTTTTCCTCGGGTTTCCGATCGTCCAAAGCCAGCTCATGGCCACCGATGTGCGCCCGCTGGTGCGCACGCGCCAGACCACGGGCGAAGGGGCCAGCAAGGGCATCGGCGTAGTCCTGCTCGCGGCGAATCACATCCCGCTTATCCGCCTCGATGACATCGGCGGGTTCGCGCGGAGGTGCGTCGAGATCGATCGTTCTAATCTCATCTCGGACGACATAATGGTTGACGATGTAGTCCAGGAGCTTCCGCACCTCATCAGCCACGTCCGCTCTCCCTCACTCCCGTCAGCCGCGGCCGACTGGGCTGGTCGGTCCACCGGCGGATACCCCATCACCCAAGCGCCGATTATACGCTCGTGTCGTGTCCTCATGAATGCGCGGGATTTCGCTTTCTACTCACCGCGTCAGCCAGCCTCCTCTTCAGGAATCTCCGCGTGCTTTAGCAGATGGCGAAGAAGACCTATCTTCAACGGCTGATTACCATGCACTGGAATCGACAAGCGGATTGGGCTGTCTGATTTGCCATAGATGTGATGACTCCCTTGAATCCGGAGAAGCACTCAGCCATTGCGCTCCACAAGCCTGCAAAGAGCTTTGCCCGAAATGGCCTTCACACCGCGATCTCCACGATCCTCCCCGTATCACCCATCGCCGGCTCCACGTCCACCCCCAGGCATCCCTCGACCGCGTCATAGAGATTCCGAAGCAACTCCTCGCACGTATCGCCTTCCGTCGCACAACCCGGAATGGCGGGAACCTCCGCCCAGAATCCCCCCTCCTCGGCTTCATGGACGACAACCTTCATCTTCTTCATAGCAATAGCCCTCCTTCACGCACCCGCTGCTGGCACACTGACCGATATAGTGTAGCCGCTAGGTGCATGGATTCATGGGCGCCTCGTTGCGGATATCCGGTGGTGCGTTGTGTGAGGTGAAGAGAATCCGCTCGACCAATCCGTAGCCTCACGACACGCCGCCCAGCGCGGGTGGGCGCGGCAGGCTGGTGGCGGAGCCCCGGAGTGCCGCAGCCACCCCGCCGCGGCCATCGCCCACGTCTCCCCCGCAGGCGCCCCACATCCCTTGCTCTAGGAATGCCGCTTCAGCCACCGTCACCTGCAGCCAGCTCGTGAACCGGTCATTGGGCGTGTCGGTCAGCACGTCAACCGCGCCCACCGCGGCCAGCTCGTTGGCGACCAGCGCTGACACTCCGTCCAGGTTGATCCAGACATCACGCACCAACGCGCCATCCTCGTCCGCGTTCGTCGCCTGGCGTTCGAGGTAGACCGTGTCGCCCACGCCCACCAATGCCCCATTGGCGGCGGCCGCTTCCGGCCCGTAGCACGCATCGAGTTCCGGGGCGCGGACTGCCGCGTAGCGAACGATCGCCTCGACGCCCTCGACCTCGACGGCTATCGTGTCACCGTCGATCACCTCGGTCACCGTTGCTTGCAGCAAGCTCGGCTCCGGCGGAGGCGCTCCCAACTCGTCGACGTTTGGCGATGCCTCAAGCGACGACTGGAGCCCGAGCGCCGCCGGCCCATAGCGCAGTGCAAATCCGCTCCCCGCTGGGTCAGCCGTGAAGAGCAGGCCGATCCGATGCCCTTCTCCTGGCCCGAAGACCACCACGTCGGTGCTGCCCAGGGGCAGATCGTATCCCAGCGCACTGCTGACCAAGCTCGTGCCCGAATCCAACGGCATGAATTCCACATAGGGATTGGCCGTGATCAGGCCGAAGTTCTCCATCACCAGGTTCGCCGGGGCGTCCGACCAGTTGTAGGCATAGACCACCGCCACAAGCCAGTCGCCGTAGGGGTTAGCGGGCAAGCCGAGGCCCGGCATCGCCGGCGCCTTCATCGTCGACTCCACCGTCAGGCGGAAAGCGCCCGCTTCCATCGCCGGCGCGGTGTAGCCCTCCGCGTCGACGCTCGCTGGTTGAGCCGGCAGGGAGGGCTCAGGAGTGGGGGAAGGCGTGGCCGATGGTTTGGGTTCTGGCGTCGCCGTCGCCGTCGCCGTCGCGGTCGGCGGTTCCGGCGTCGCGGTGGGCGGCTCGTCGGTCGGCGTCGGTGGATTCGGGGTTGCCGGCGCCGGCTCAGCGGTCGGCGGGGGAGGGTCCGGGGTCGCGGCCGGTTGCCGCGTCGCCACCGCGGTCTGAGCCAGGGGCGCCGTGGGCGGCGGTGGTGTCACGGTCGCGACCGCTGCGAGTACTTCGGTTGCTGGTGCTTCTTCCGTTGGGGTCGGCGTGGGTGCTACGGATGTTGCCGTTGGGGTCGCGGTTGGCAGCGGAGTCTCGGTTGCTGATGGCATGGTGGCGGTCGACGTCGCAACCGGCTGGTCGACATCTTGTGCGCTTGTCGGTTCGTCGGATTCGGCACCCTGAGTCGGCGGGACACTCACCGTGGCAGGGGGAGCTCCGACCGGCGCGTTGGTCGCGGTCGGCGAGAGATCGCTCCCGACACCCAGGGCGACCGCGGTCTCGTCGTTGCCAGCCAACGGAATGGTCCTATTGGATTCGTCCGGCACGCGCGGCGTGGCAGACGGCGTGGGCGTCGGGGAGGGGGCGTCCGTCGCGGTCGCGCCTGGACCACGGCTTCCGCCGGCGACGCCAGCCGGATCAGTGATCCGGGCGCCTTCTAGCGTCGGGTCTCCCCCGTCACGATCACCGGAGATCACGGCGACGCCGACGGCGACCAGCACCAGAGCGAGCAGGCTACCTAGGCGGAGAAACCAACCACGACGGCGACGCGTATCGCGAGAGGTGACGACCTCGCCGGGCGGCAAATTCCAGTCGTAATGGCGGCCAACTGCCGCTGGAGCGGGTCGAGCCGGGAGGACATACGAATCACGACCGTGGTTCGCTGTCTTCTCGTCGCTCGCTGGAGTGACGACGGGTACATCGATCGGTCGTGGAGCACGATGCGCGCGGCCCCACGGCGGATCGGAACCTGGGGCCGGCGTCGCGCCAACACCGCGATCGGCGGGTTCGTGCGAGAGCGGCGACGTCCTCTCCGCGGTGCTCATCCCCCTGGATGGCTGGTCTGATGCCCGTGTCACGCTCTGCGACGCATCTGGCCTCGCCCAGCCCAGCGGATCGTCCACCTCAACCGGCATCAGGGGCGCGGCTCGAACGGCCGGCGCCGCCCCCGGGGAGGGGAGCCGTGGACGACGGCTCCCGCCGAGGAGCGTCACCAGATGTGAGGCGTCGCCCCATCCTTCCCGCATCCGGAAGACGAGGGTTTCCGGCTGACCGGTCGCTTCACCCTGATCCTCGGGAAGGATGGTTAGCATGACGTTGCCGTCGGGCAAGAGGCGCGGCGCGGGCCGCAGCCAGGAGCGCGGTGCATTGAGGATGATCGTACCGCCACGGACGACGGCCAACCGTTCCCGGGTGACGATCAACCGCGCGGCCAGATCAAAGTCCGCCCCGACGAGAAAGGCCTGACCTTCCCAGACCAGCCCTTCTCTCTGGAGTGATCGCCAAGCGGCTCCCCGTGGGCGCCGTACTTCCGGAACCTGGCGCCGTTCCCGTTGTGCCATGTCTTCCTCTCCAGAGGAGCCAGCCCTCCCGGGCTGGGCCCAATGCGGTACGCGGTTCATCGCGATGCCCAGCCATGCTGAGCGGTTTCCGTGGACGCGGGCGGTCACGTTCCCATTTCCGGCTCACCGGTGCCGGTGCGGTCCACCGATATCAGTTCAGCGTGGAACGTAGCCACCGCCACGCCGAACCATGCGGCGAACGCACATGGTGTACGTACAGTATCACAAGCAGCGCGAGTTGGCGCGCGAGGTCTCGTTCCTGACTTCGCCCCCGATGCCATGTGGGCCTGATGGCGCTGCCGATTGACTGTCCACGCGGGGCACATGAGGACAAACCGGCGGCGGGGAGACGCGCCGTGCAGTATGCTGACCCTGACGCAAGGGACACAGACCAACGCGCCTAATCTGAGTCCGTGGACGTATAGGCATGAGAGGGGTGTTCCACCACGCCAGATCAGCCTATGATTGACACGGGATCACGGGTGGACCCGAGAGATCCACGGCGGGAAGCTCCGCTGGCTTAAGAGGTTCCCGCGAACGTGTCGAACGTTGGAAGCAGCAACCGCGGGCCATCTGGCCTACGCCCAAAGGGGAATGGGATGGGAAGCCAACAACAGGGGGAACGACGGAAGATCGGCATCTTTGCCACGTGTATGCTGGCGCTCTTCCTAGCGTTGAGCCTTGGGGCCGGCGGGTGGGCGACCGGGGCGAGGGCCGCGCTGCAAGGCGACGCCACCCCCGAGACCGAAGCGACCTCCGCCGAGGCAGATGTCACGCTCGCGGTCTCCGACGAGGAGATCAATTTCGACGCGCCCGTCACCGCGGTCATTGCCCAAGGACTGACCTACGTCGACGCGGATCAGTTGGTCTGGCGGGTCAGCCAGATCACCCCGGCCGGCGTGGACGATGCGGAGTCGGTCACCGACGACAACACCTGGTTCGCGCTCCAGCGCACCGGCGCGACGGTGATCCGCAACGACGTCACCAACAAGCGGGCCCGAATCGAAGTCGGCGAAGCCTATTTCGCCGCTGCCGGAGACCCCTACACACTGGCGAACTATGAGGACGATGAGTCCCAAGTCTGGCTCATCGAGCTCGTTCCGGCCGACTCGGAGCCGAGCGAGGGCGTCATCTACGAGAGTGAACCCTTTGGCGATGTCGCCGAGGGGACATACGACCTCGAGTTGACGCGCGGGGTCCTCTTCCCGGACGATGAAGATATCCTGCTGGTCGAGAACGGCGCGGCCATGGTCATGGCCTCCTTCGGCTCCGTTGAGGTCACCCCCGGCACGGATGCCCCCGTCTCCCTCGACGTGGGCGACGCCGTCCTGGCGGACGGCGACGTGGCTATCCGCAATACCGGCCCCGATACGGTGGTCTACGTGATGGCCTCGCTTGGCGAGCGTGTCCTCGATCCCGGCGAGACGGCTGACGGCCAGCCCGAGACCGACGCGTCGCCCCCGGCCGAGGACGTGGAGACGGACGTCGAAGCTGACGGCACCCCCGCTGCTGACACCGCACCAGACCCAGGCGACGAAGCGGACCCCGACGAGACCACGACGGACCTGGGCGTACCAGCGGTGGAAGGCGACGACGGGACCGACAGCGACGGCGACCGCCTGACCGACGCCCAGGAACTTGAACTTGGCACCGATCCCAACGTCGTCGATACCGACGCGGATTCGATGGACGACGGCACCGAGGTCATCGACTTCGGGACTGATCCGCTCAACCCGGACAGCGACGCCGATGGCTTCCTCGACGGCGACGAGCAATACCTCTACGGCACCGACCCGCTCGACGCCAGCAGCTTCCCGGAGGCGCCATAGGCGAAGCCGTCAGCTCTCAGCCAGATCAGGCGCGGACCGCATACGGCGACAGCCCCTCTCTCGAAATCGGGGGAGGGGCTCGGTCTCCGAGGTCAGAGGGGGCCACTTCACTACCCACGCTTGACGCCCATCTTCCTGGCGCATACGCTAACACGCACAATCGCATATGCCGCAACGGGAGCTCGGGGAGCCGGGCTGAGAGGGTGACCTAACCGTCATCGACCGTCGAACCTGATCGGGATAATGCCCGCGCAGGGATGATCGTGCAGCCTGTCCCCGAGCATCGTCTTTGCCGGCATTGCTCGGTTCGTTTTTCCGAACGAGAGGTCAGGAGGCCGATCATGGACTTGACCGGACATAATGGCGGAAGGCCGCCACGCCGAATCAGCAGCCGTACCCGCCTCGGGGTCCCGGCGCTCGCCGCCACAAGCCTACTCACCTCTCGGGGAGCGGCTGTCCTCGCCGCCCAATCACCAACCCCCGTCACCGTCGCGCTCGACTGGTATCCCAACGCCAATCACGCCGGGCTTTTTCTCGCCGTCGAGCGCGATCTCTTCACCGAGGCCGGTCTCGATGTCGAGATCTACACGCCGGCCGATCCCACCACGGTGCTGCAAACCGTCGGCGCCGGCCGCGACACCTTCGGCATCTCGTATCAGACCGACGTCCTGTTGGCTCGCGCCCAAGGGGTGCCGGTCGTCTCCGTCGCCGCGCTGGTCCAGCATCCACTTCTCAGTGTCATGAGCCTGGAAGAGCGAGGCATCAGCCGACCAGCGGACCTCGTTGGGGAGGTCGTCGGCTACCCTGGCATCCCCAGCCAGGAAGCGTTCCTGGCAACCATGCTCGAAGCCGACGGCGCGACCTTGAATGATATTGAACTCGTCAATGTCGGGTTCGACCTGCTGCCCGCGGTCATTTCGGGCCGCGTCGCCGCCGTGATGGGTGCTTACTGGACGCACGAGACCATCCTGGCCGAACAAGAGGGGTATCCGGTCTCGATCATGCGCGTCGAGGAGTGGGACGTGCCGGACTACTATGAACTCGTCTTGGTTGCGAGTGAGGAGACCATTGCCAACCAGGCGGCAATGATCGACACGTTCACGGAGACGATGCGGCAGGGGTACCAAGCGGCTATTGCTGATCCTGAAGCCGCCCTCGACGCACTGGTTGACGCCAGCCCCGACCTCGAGCGCGATGTCGAGGCCAGGGGGCTGGACCTCCTGATCCCGGTCTGGACCGACGGCGTCACCGCGTTCGGCGTACAGGAAGCGGAGCGTTGGAACGCCTACGCCATGTGGATGAAGGACCGTGATCTCATCCCCGACGGCCTTGATGTCGACGCGGCCTGGACCGCCGATTTCCTCCCGGCCGCCAGTGCGACGCCCGTCGCCTCACCCGCGGCAACGCCAATCGATTAGCACCGATCATTCATAAACAACTCACCCCCGGCTCGGCACGGCGGGCTTGGCATCGTGTCCTCCCTGCTCATGCCGGGGGCGAGAGCCGCGTCTGCCTACGGTCATCGGGGGGTTGACCAGGCGCCACGGAAAGTCTCGGCCAGGTGGGCTCGGCTGATGATCAGGGTCACCGCCGCTAGGAGGACGTAGAGGACTGAAAGCTCGATGCGGGTATTCGGCCAGGCGAACTGGACGCCGAACAGGCCGAAGAGCAGCCCAGCTCCAACAAGCGAAAGACGGCGATCGAGCAGGAGCGCCACCGCGAACAGCGACTGCGCCGCCGTCAGCAGGATCTCTTGCTCCTGCCGCCCGTCCAGGGGTAGCGGCCTGATCTCCCCCAAGGCGATCGCGTAGACGAGAGGCAGCATCCCCACGAGTAAGGTCCACTGGTTCACTTTCGAGGAGACGACGGTGCCCAGCGCCGCTTCCCCAGCCGCGCGCCAGGCAAAGATGCCGACCACGACGAACTCCGGCGCCTCTGAGGCGAGCGGCGCTAGCCACTGTACCAGCAGGAACTCGTCGATTCCGAGTTCGGTCCCCGTTGCGACCAGCGCCCTCGCAAATGGCTTGGCCACCAGGAGAACAGTCGCGGCTGCCGCGACCGCGAGCAGCGCCGTCACGCCCCGGCGCTGCCCGGCCGGCAAGGTGCCGATCATCTGGGCTGGGCCGACGAGGTGCGGCTCCTCGGCCGGTAGGCGCGTTAGGCGCCAGACGTAGACGACGAAGATCGCGGCGAGCACGGCGCAATCGACGAGGGACAGATCCCCTTTGAATGGTAGGGTGAAGGCGTAGGCGGTGGCCGCCAGGAGGGCGACGAGTTCCAGGCCGTGGCTCGGGCCGAGCGTTACGGAACGCCGACGGGTGCGAAACCAGACGATGAGAATGACCATTGGCCAGGCCAAGCCAATCAGCAGGCGATTGGCCCCGGTCATGTTGGCCACGGCGTAACCGGCGTAGGCCGGGTCCTCGGCCGCCAGCCAGGCAAAGGACGCATCGACGACGTACTCTGGCAGGATAGCGATCAGGGCGAGCAAGGCGAGAGCCAGGCCCTGTGAGACATCCATCTGCACGACTTCCGCCGCCCAGGACAAGAGAAAAGCGGCACCGACAATGGCTATCCCAAAGAGAAGGGCACGACCAGGGTCGTTCACGCCGTAGGCGCCGAAACGCAATGCCAGACCGGGCAAGGTGATGGCGATAGCGATGATGACGGGAAACCAGCGAGACACGAGACCTCCAAACGCTTGGCGGTCCGGGACAAGAAACGACCCCGGCCGCGCCCAAACGGACGAGCCAGGGTCTGGCCGGGCGTACTCTGCCCCGGTGGCCGGTGCGCGAGGCACGAAATGACGGCCACCGGTCGCTCCCGGATCGGGAGCGCTGGTTACTCCCCCTGTCAGACGCAAGTGTACCCTGCCCAAGCCGGCTGCCGCTCCACCTCGCTAGCGCAACGATTCGATGGGGCGCATGAGCGAGGCGCAACGTACACGTACCAAACACTATTTGCTGGGACGCTGGCAGATCATCAGGGTAGGGTGTCAGATTCCCGCGTCGCGCGGGCCACGGGGCCGAGCCCTCTCATTCCGCCACCATTGACCCAGGCCATCGTCGAGATCACTCGGACCGCGCCGTCGGCGCAATCTTCGCCCGAACTTGCCGCGCCCGCGCGACCCGCTCGTAGCGCTCCATGAGGGGCGTCACCGACACCCCGTGGACGACCACCGAGACGGCAACGACCGTCAGGGTCAGCGCGGCAAGCCGCTGAGCGTTGGGTCCAGAAAGTCCGTGAGCGAGCGCGTACATCAGGTAGAAGATCCCGCCGATGCCGCGGATGCCGAACCAGGAGATCAAGCCCCGCTGCAGGGGTGAGACGGACGCTCCGAGCAGCCCGACTGTTGCCGCGATCGGCCGAACGACGAGGAAGAGCACGGGCACGAACCAGAGCGCCTCGACCGGGAGGAAGCGAGGGGAGAGCATACCCCCGACGAGGATCATGACGAGCACCGTGCCGATGCGCTCGAGTTGTTCGTTGAAATCCAACACCGCCTGGGCCATGTACGCTGGGGCGGTCTCCCGGTGTGTCGCCAGCTCCTCCGGCTCAGCCTCGCCCGCGAGTGTTCTCACGGCTGTCGGCGCGCTCTCCCCGCTGGCCTGGCGCTCGGCGCGCCGGAACGCCAGGCCCGCCGCGAAGACGGCCAGGAACCCGTAGGCGTGGATCAGGAGGGCAACGCCGTAGGCAAGGGCGACCAGGCCGAGCGCCAGGAAATCGTCCAGACCCAGCGCCTCTTTACGTTCCCGGCGAAGATAGATAACCAAGCGCCCAACGATGCCACCGAGCAGAGCGCCGACACCGAGACCGGCACTGACGGCCCAGAACAGGTCGACCGCGAGCCAGCGCCAGCCGAAGCTCCCGAGATCGTGGAGACCAAGCAGCCCGAGGCCGAGCATGACGAACGGAAAGGCCGTCCCGTCATTCAACCCCGCCTCGCCGGTCAAGCTGAAGCGGAGCCGGTCTTGATCGCCGGCATGCGCCACCGACACGTCCGACGCGAGGACCGGGTCGGTCGGCGCGAGAATCGCCCCGAGGAGGACCGCGGCGCCGAGCGGTAGGCCCAGTCCCATGACCCCGACGGCCGCGATCAGCCCAACGGTGACCGCCATGGAAATAAATGCGAGCCGGATCGGGAGAAACCAATAGGGGTCGCGCCACGGGTGGCGGAGTTTGAGGCCAGCGCTGAAGAGCGAGATGATCACTGCCACTTCGGTAAGCCGTTCCAAGATCCCCGGCCGGATCAGCGGCCGCAAATCGAGCAACCCAACGCCGTTCGGGCCGAGCGCGAAGCCGATCGCGAGGTAGAGGAGGGCCGTCGTCAGCGGCAAACGCCGCAGCACGGAGCCGGTCAGTGCCATCGTGACGAGCAACGCTCCAACCACCAGGTACCAGACGGTGAATTCCACGCACTCTCCCCTCCGCACGGCGTGAGCTCGGAGGCCCAGCCGGCCAACTCGCTTGAAAAGCCACTGCCCGCGGTCCCGCAAGACCAGCGTATCTATAGATGATACGGAATCCTGCTCATCAACGACACGGTGGCGGGGTGGTTTGTAGCCAGTTCTGGTCCTGTCTGATTAAAGGGGACTGAGGCGGCTGGTTCAGAAGCGAGCGCGGGAGCACAGCGATTCCGCGACGGTGCAGTGGTCTGCCCACCCATCGTCGCTGGCGGATGCGGCGAGCCCCCGCGCTCGCACCTTGCCGCCCCGCGCACGGTCGCGGACCCGGCCGGAGCGACGGCTCCTGGGTGGCGCAGAACGCATCGGGGAGCACGTCCACTTCGACGAGGAAGGTCACCGGGTTCATCACGGGCGGGACTCCGACTCGAGAGAGGGGTGATACCTCTCTACCCCACGGCCCCGCGACCTTCCTCACCATGCACCCCAGGCGCTTCGAGGCCCGCACGGCAGGGTGGCTTTATCTCCTGCTCGGCACCCTTTAGCCCGAGTCCGTATAAGCCCGGCTGAAACCTCTCTCCGGTCTAAAACGGCAATGGGGGGGATTGCCTCGCCTTCACCTCCTTCGCACCTTCGGCCTGCGCTATACTCCTCGTACCCGCACGCCCGTTCGTGTTGTACGGACAGTTTGTCCCTCCGTCATGAGGAGCCGCCGATGGCAGCCCTGACCCCCGACGGCTTGTCGCTTTCCGCAACGTTGACCAATGTCATCGTCGATCTGCATAAGCACCTCAAGCTTTCCGGCATCCCCTTTGCCGATATGCGAAGCGCCGCCTCTCTGGAGCTTGCTTACGCCGGGGCATCGAATCTCCATCCCTTAGCCAAGCAGTCGGGTGAAGCCTGGGCATCGCCGGAAATCACGCGCCTCGAAGGACGGATGTCGATTCAAGCCCGGCCGGTGCCTTGGCCCGCGGCGACACCCTCTCGGCTGTGCTATTTCCTTGACGGCAGCCAGCGGACCATGCCCGTCATGCGCGTCGGTGTTGTCCCGATCGTGGCCACGATCGCCGCCGCGGGCATTCTCCAGCGCGACAAGCGGGGAGCGGCAACGATCCTGCCAGGAACCCTTCGCCTCGAACGGACGTGGCTTGTCCCACGCCGCACCAGGAACCCGCATGTCGAAGCCTTGATCGACCGGCTCGACGCGGTCAACGCCAAGGTGGTCGATCCGCTGGAATCGTTGGCCGACCCCGCCGACTACGCATTGATGGCCAACAACTACGGCAAGATGGTCGAGGCGGCCTACGTCGCCGCGAGGGATGTCCGTGCTGAGGTCGAGATTGGTCTGCTGGACGACTGGGGCACTGGGCTTTCCGACGTGGCGCCCGACGCCTGGCTGGTGGTCGATGGCCGGTTGCGGCTGGCGGTCCCTCGGGCGCTCGGCTTGGTCAAGGACCTCACCAGCCAGCACCTGACGGGGGCCGAGGCCCTTGAGCTCTTCAACCTCCAGCCCGGCCATCGCACGACCGCCTTTCACCCTTCCGACCGCCGGCGTAGCATCGCATTCGAGACGAAGACGCCGCAGGCGACCGGCGATCAGCGGCCGACCCTGTGGTATCTCCGGATGCGGTCCTGCGAAGGCATGGACGCTCGCCATGCCCTGATCCGCATCGAAGCACCGAACCACATTCAGGATACTGATAGTATCGACCAGCTTTCCTCATGGCTGCTTGCCGAGCGAAGCCCACGCCCGACCGCCGATGCCCGCTGGGACACCTTGCTTTATCCTGTCCATTACCTCGAGCAGATTCTCAAGCGTCACGTCGCCGGCAGCACGCGCGGCTGGCCCGGCGCACGATGATGGGTCGGACACTCACCGGCGAGGGCACCAAGATGGCTACGACATTCTCTCCAATCGAATCCTCGTCACTCGAAGGCGACCCGGCACCGCGACCCGACCTCATCACGCGCTTCGGTGAGCTCATCGACCTCGAAACCGGGGCGATTGGCCGGGTGGTCGGCAGCGAGAAGGAGCCCGCCGGCGCCCACCAGTTCCACATCTGGGCGGCGGACGAGGCGCTCAGTCTGGACGTCGGCCACATCGTCGTCACCTTCTCCGAGGAAGCCGCGGTCATCGGCGTCGTCGACGAGCCGCGCCGCTTCTCCGACCTGAGGACATTCCTGGACGATTACTACGACCGGCACATCGAGGCGGCCCTGGAGGAGGAGTCCCCGACCAAGCGGCCGGAGATCCTCGTCTTCACCGTCAACGTTCTCGCCACCAAACATATTCGGGACGACGTGACATCCCAGCGGCCCGCGGTCAGTGGTCCCGTGTTCTTCGCCACGCCAGCGGCCATCGACTACGCCCTCGGCCGGCACGACTTCAGCGGCGTGCCGATTCCCGCGTTGATGCATACCAACGGCAACGCCGAGCGCGACGACGACGGGGATGTGCGTCACGACGAGGCCGGGAACGTCGTGTTCCAACGGGCGCCGATTTGGCTCGACGGTGACTATCTGCTCGGCCCCGAGGCCGGCCATGCCAACTGGACCGGGCAGTCCGGGCTGGCAACGAAGACGAGCCACGCGCTCTTCCTGATCAGCTCCGTCTTCCAGCATCTCCGCAAGCAACCCGGCGAGCGCCAGACCGTCGCCGCCCTGATGTTCAACGTCAAAGGCCCCGATCTCCTTTGGCTCGATAAGCCGGCCGACCCGGAACCGGGCCGGGAAGACCGGTATGCCGCTGCCGATGCCCGTGGCCTGAGCCAAAAAGACCATGATGCGTACACCGCCCTCGGCCTAGAGCCACGGCCATTCTCGCCGTTTCGCATCTTTGCACCGTTCAAGCCAAACCAGACCCCGGATGCACACGGGCCAGTCGTACGCCTTGAAGCCGCACCCTATCGTGGCAGGCTCAATACCCTTCGCGACGCTAGCGGGGAGACCGAGGACACCGTTTTCCCGATCCTCTGGGCGCTGGAGCCGCTGCTCTGGATGCCACATAAGGTGTTCGACCGGGGTGACCTCGATGACAAGCTCTGGGGCTTCATCTACGAGCTACGTGAACAGAACATCGGCTCCATAGCTGAATTGGAAACGCTGTTCGCGGAGGTCGACGCGCATTTCCAGCGCGATGACGCTCCGAATGAGTGGCATGGCCACCACAAGTTCACGATCCATAAGGCCCGCAACAGGTTTAAGTCGCTCCCATCCAAGCTGGGCGGCCTCCTCTCCGAGAAGGCTGTCGAATATGGTCACCTCCCACGCGCCGATGAGAAATTCCAGGATCAGGAGCTCCGTGTCATCGACATCGCCAACTGCAATACCAACGTCCAGGAGCTGATCGTCACCTCCGTCATCACGGAAGTATGGCGAATGGCCGAGGAAGAGAAGCTCAACGTCGACAAGCTCATCATCTTCGTCGACGAGCTGAATAAGTACGCGCCCGGCGGTGGCCAGGGTGCCTTGCGCGACACCCTCGTCGATATCGCCGCCCGCGGGCGCCACCTTAATGTCGTCCTCTTCGGCGCCCAACAATTCCGCTCAAAGGTGGACGATGAGATCTTGGGCAACTGTGGCACGTCGCTCTACGGCCGCGTCGGCGATGAGGAGATTACCAACAGCGCCTATCGCTCCCTCTCGGGTACCGTCCAGGACGAGCTGCTTGGGCTGCCGAAGGGCCGCTTATTGGTCCGGCATGCCCACTTTCGGGCGCCACTCTTCGGCTCATTTCCCCTGCCTCCGACCGTACCAGGCATGACCGGTCAGCGTATCTTCAACGGCGGCGGCATCTTTGCTACCAGTGGCCACGTCGCTGACGGCCTAATCACTTTTCTACGCGGTCGCATGGGTGATAAGGCTCCTCACCCGGCGGAGGTGCGCGCCCATGCGGAAGGTCTGACCCGCCAAGACCTCGAGGATATCTGTGCCAAAGTACGTCAGGCAGCGGCTCAGAGTGCCCAGAACAATGGCTCCAACCCATGGTCGCAAGCGAAAAGCCTCATCCAGCGCCGCCAGGAGCGCAACAGGTGACAAAGCGCCGCCCACTCCGCATTGCCCACCTAGCCGACACGCACTTGGGGTACCGGGCGTATCACCGGATCGATCCCGAGACCGGTCGTAACCAGCGTGCGCTTGATATCGAGCGGGCCTACGCCGCGGTGATCGACGACATCCTCCAGCGCGAGGTCGATCTGGTCGTCCACGGCGGCGATGTCTTCCATCACACCCGGCCGTCCTGGAGTGCGATGAGCTGGTTCGTCCGGCAGACGCGCCGCCTCGAAAACGCGAAGCTGCCGACCCTGGTCATCGCCGGCAACCACGACACCCCCCGGCTCCGGACGAGCGGCTCCGCCTTCGGGTTGCTCGAATTGGCCTTGCCGGACGTCCGGTTCGTCGCTGGTTACGAGATGATGGAGCCGCGTTTCCCCGAGCTCGAGCTGATGGTCACCGCGGTCCCGCACGGCGCATTGACCAATCCCAATCCGCCGATTCCCGACCCTCAACCAGATGTCTGGAACATCCTCGTGACGCATGGCTTCGTGCCCGGCGTTGTTAAACATCGCCGGGAACCGGGCGAAGAGGAGCTCAGCTCCCTGCTGCTCGATGTCAACTTCGACTACATCGCGCTCGGTCACTACCACCTCTGGGGAGCCGCCGATCGCAACGCCTACTACAGCGGCTCGACCGAACGCACGGGCTGGGGTGACCTTTACGCCACTCCTGGCTACGTGATCGTGACGCTGACCGATGATGCCGAACTCGACGTCGAGCACATCCCGTTGCCTGCCCGCCCGATGGAGATGCTGGCCCCGATCTCTGGCGAAGGTCGCTCGGCACGCGAGCTGGCCGACCTTGCGCTTCAGCAAGCGGCGAGGCTCGGCAAGCCGGATGCCATGGTCCGCGTTCGCCTCGATGACACTCCTCGTTCGATCCGGCGCGAGGTCGAGCATATCTTTCGGCGCGAGGGCCACGAGGTCGTTTGGTCGCTCGAAGTGCGCCCACCTAGAGAAGAAACGTTCACACCCCTCGACGAACGCTCGCAAGAGGACATGCTGCCGTCGCTGCGAACCATGTTCGACGAGTTTGTCGCCGAACAGCTCGCTCCCCGGCATGACCACTCCTTCGTTTCCGCGTTCCGCGAACGCGGCGGGCGTGCCCTCGATGAGGCGATCCGCGCCGACCAGGAAATGGCGACCACGGAGGATGCAACGGCGTGATCCTCGCGGCGATGACCATCGAGAACTTCAAACAGTTCACCGGCACGCATGAGATCGTCTTCCCGTCGACGGGCATCGTTGGCATCATCGGCCCTAATGGCGTCGGCAAGACGACCCTCTTTGAAGCCATCGAATGGTGCCTCTATAACCCAAGGACGATCCAGAACCCTGATGTTGTCCCCCGTGGCACCGCGGCCCGCACCCGGGTAAGCGTGACGCTGGAAGACCCGCGCGAAGGGGTGCGCTATGTGATCGCGCGCTCCCTGCGGGGCGGCAAGACGTCGAGTGCGGAGATCTTCAGAGAAGACGAACCGGAAAACCGCATCACGCAGGGGCCTGGTGAAGTCACCCGCTACGTTACTTCTCGCCTGGTGGGCCTCAGCCACAGCGCCTTCGTCTCGACGTTCTTTACGCGTCAGAAGGAATTGACCTTCTTCGGCAACGTCTCCCCAACAGAACGACGGGTCGCTGTCGCCAAGCTGCTCGGTTACGAGACGATTCGAAACGCCCAGGAGCAGTTGGGCAGGGAGCGCAGCCAGGCCAAGCACGCGGCTGACGCCCTTCGCTCCCAACATGCAGAGCAGACCGACGGGCGCGACTTTGCATCCGAGATGGCGACAGCGGACGCGGCCGTGGTGCTGCACGAGCGACAGGTGGTCGCCGCCCAAGCGTGTAGCAACCAGGCGGCAGCCACCCTGCGCGATGCGAGCCAAGAAGCCGAACGCTGGCGCGACCTTGAACGTCATCACGCGGTGCTTACCATGGAGCTGGGGCGCATCGACGGCAACATCCGCGCGATCGAAGCCCGCCGCGACAACGCCCATTCGATGCTCGCCAACCTCGATGCCGCGGCGGCCAAACGTGCCGAGCTCGTCCCGGTAGCCGTTCGCGTCGAGGAGCGCGAACGCATGCTTGCCGAACAGGAGGAGGCTCGCTCACGGCACGAGCGCGCCCAGCGTCTCAATGAAGCGCTGCAGCGGGCCCAAGATGGTTGCGACCGTGCCGCGAGGGCTGGAAAACAGACGGTTGCTGCCGCGGACGCGGGCGCGATTGACGGATGGGTCTGGCGAGCGGCCGATGCCCTTGATCCCGTTGCTGCCACCGTTCGACTCCAGGAGGTTGCCGACGGCCTTGACCTCGACTCGGCCCGAGCACACATGGCGACCTTGGACCGTCTGCGCACCCTGGCCGAGGTCCGTGACCAGAACGTCGCTCGTCACACCCGTTGCCAGCAGACGTTAGACGCTCTCCGGGCCGAGATTACTCAGATCGTCGCTGACGGTGATCCCGAGCGGGCCGCCGTGGCGGCTCGCGAGAACCGGGAGCAAGCCCTGGTGGCGGCGACCTCCGCGGCCTCCGAGGCAAAGGGCCTCGCCGCGGCCCGTACTCGTTTAGAGCGCATCGTCACCACCCTGCGCCAGACAACATTCGACGAGGCAGCCAACGTCTGCCCGACCTGCCAGCGCTCCTTTTCGGCCGACGAGGCCGAGATTACCATCCTGACCCTTGGCCAGCGGATCGCTGAGTCGCGTCACGAGGAGGCCGAAGCCAAGCGCCGCGAGCACGGGGCGAGAGCGGCTGCCGATGCGGCTGGCCGGGATCAGTCGATCGCTGAAGAACGCTTGCAGCGGCTGTCGGAGGCCCGTGGCCGTTGGGAGCGTGGGATCGAGGTGACCAGGGAGTCGGAAGAAAACGCGAACGTCGCCATCGAAGCGCTCGAGGCCGCCCTGCACCAAGCAGGCCGCGCGGCCCTCCCATCTCCCGACGAGATGCACGCGGCCCACGATCATCTCGCCTGCCTCGAACGCGTCGTGCGCGCGGCCGCCACCCTCCGCCAGATTGAAAGTGAAGCCCGTCAGCATGCCAAGGATGCGGCTACCGCGCGCGCAGAGTCGGCCAGCCTGGGCGAGACCCGGTACGACGAGGCGGAGCATCAAGCCGCGCGCCAAGCCGTGACGGCGGCCCGTGAGGCCGTCACACGTATCCAGGAGATCGAGCAGCAGTTAGCGCGCCGTCCAGAGATCGAGGCTGCACTCAAGGCTGCCGAACATGACCAGACAAGCGCGGAGGGTCAACGGTCCGCCCTGGTCAAGCAGCGAGAAGTGACGGGATTCTCCGTCGAAGGACTCCAAGCGGCGATCCAGGCGGAAGCGACGGCCCGGGTCACGGAGCGGTCCGCGCTCGATCACCACGCTGAAGCACGGGCGGCGCATATGGACGCCCTCAACCACCGAACAGCGCTTAGCCAGGAACATCAACGGATCGCTGATCTGGCTCAGCGCGCGGACGCCTTGATGCGGGAATGCGAGACGCTGAACCAGATCTATGACGAGTTCACCGCGTTCGACCGGTATGTCGCCAATCGGGTCACGCCCTATCTGGCGGAGCAGACGGCCGAGCTCCTCGCTACGATCACCGACAGCCGCTACGACCAAGTCCACTTCGACAAGGATTACGGCCTCCGCGTCTATGACGGGCCGGTTGACTCATTCCCAATTGGGACCTTCTCCGGTGGCGAGCGCGACGCTGTTGCCCTCTGCGCCCGGCTGGCTCTCTCCCGCGTCGTCGGCGCGCAGGCAGCCAATCCGCCATCGTTCCTGGTGCTAGACGAGGTCTTCGGCGCTCTCGACCGGGATCGCCGCACCCACGTCTTACACACCCTGGGCGCCCTCGCCGGCACCGCCGAGGCCTATCGCCAACTCTTCATCATCAGCCACGTTGATGACATCCGCCAATCCTCCATCTTCGACGAAGTTTGGCGCGTCAGCGCTGGCCCGGAGGGCAGCTACGTCGAGCGCATCGACCAAGACGGCGCCCTTGAAGAAGCCTGAAAACGACGAGCCCCTTCCCCCAAATTGGGGGAAGGGGTGATCACGCCGGAACGTCGTCCTACGGCTGCTCCACGTCTCCCACCACAAACCGGCCAGCCTTGCCCGGGTCGTGTGCCTCTCGCTCCACCGAGTTGCGAACGACCACCGCGTCGTCACCGATCGTCATGATGTCGGCGGCACTGACCATGCGGTGACTCTTGAAAAGCCCAGGTGCAACCTCGATGGCCACGAGATCAAATGTGCGGGGGTCGAACTCGAAGGACGCCACTTGGCCGACCTCGGTCCCGTTCTCCGTCACCACCTGCCGCTTGTTCAACTCGTCGGCGTGAATCAGCTCATCCTGATGCGCGCTCGTCCGGCGGCCCTCAACCGCGCGAATATCCTTCAGCGTCAGCGCATCTGGCCCGACCGAATGCACGTCCTCCGCGTCGATGAGCTCTTCACCACGCGAGTGCATCCGCAGGAATCCGCCCCCCTCGGAAGCGCCGAAACCCACGACTTTCCGCGCCGCGGGATCGAAGAAGACGTGACTCACCGATCCGACCTTCTTTCCGCCGGCAATCGTGATCACCGCTAGACCCTTGACATCCTTGCTGTTCATGCTCGTTCCCTTCATACCGAACGGCCGTCAGCGGCTCGCCGTGCGTGATGTTCTTGACTCAGGCGACACTGCCGGGGACAGGCGCACGACATGTGCCAAGTTCTCGCCAGCACGAGGAGCGCCCCTACGATTTCCTGGCCGCCTTCCCGTCTCGCCGTCTCGCCGTCTTGGTTACAGCAGGCTTCGCACGGTCCCGCCATCGACCTGGATCGTCACCCCAGTCACGTAGGACGCCGCCGGCGACGCCATAAACACCACCACGTTCGCGAACTCCTCCGGCGTCCCCAGCCGCCCCATGGGGATGGCCTTGGCGTCGTCGGCGAGCACCTCGTCGACCGTCCGCCCACTCTGCTCGGCCCGGCCTTCCGCTAGTGACGTGATCCGGCCGGTCATGGTCGAGCCGGGGCAGACGTTATTGACCCGGATGTTCCGATCCGCGTACTCCGCCGAGATCGATTTCGCCAGCCCGACCACGGCGGTCCTCGACGTGTTCGACAGGATCAAGTCGGGAATCGGCTGCTTGACCGAGGTCGAGACGATGTTCGTGATGCTGCCACCGCCCCGCTGCTCAAGGTGGGGCAGGGCAGCCCGCGAGAGACGGAGGGTACTCATGAAGTTCAGCTCCAAGGCGTCAAGCCATGCCTGATCCTCCGGAAAACTGCTGAACGTCCCCTTCGGCGGTCCACCCGCGTTGCAGACCAGCACGTCCAGGCCGCCCCGCTGCTTTACGGTCTCCGCGATCAATCGCTGGATATCCTCCGCGTCGGTCATATCGCCGGGGATCTCGATCACGTCCCCGCCGGTCTCGTCTCGGATCGCCTTCGCCGTCTCCGCCAGTGACTCCGCGTGCCGGCCGTTGACCGTCACCAGCGCCCCTTCCATCGCGAGCCGGGTCGCTACCGCCCGCCCGAGCCCCTTGCTCGATGCCGCCACCACCGCCACCTTGCCCGTGAGTCCCAAATCCATCGCCCGCGTCTCCTTGCCTTGAACGGTCGCCAATGGTCCGCATTCTATCCGAGCCCGCGTTGTGAGAGCATGAAGGGCTAGCAATCACTCCCATTCACCCCTATCCTTGCCGTATGGCTTACGGCACGCGATCCACCACGCGCAGCGAGACGGCGCCGGTTAGCAGCGAGGCGTCCGCCAATCGGGCGCGCCAGCGCCGCGAGACGCTGGCGCTCGAAGGCGTCACCTTCCCCCTGATCGTTGGGGCGATCCACTTCGTCATCGTCCAAATCACCGCGAGCCTCGCGTTCTTGAACGGAACTCCCCGGGCCGATTCGTCCCCACAATGGTTTGAGCCGGATCGTATGGACGGCTGGGCCCATCAACTCGTGGAGCCGCTCCGGCACTGGGATGGCCTGTGGTACAAACTCATCGCGGAAGAAGGCTACGGTGCGCGGCCGAACTCCTATCCCGCCTTCTGGCCACTCTTCCCGTGGCTCATGAACGCGGGCCGCCAGATCTCCGGTGTCGCCACGGAGACAGCCGGCTGGTTCATCTCCAACATCACCTTCTTTCTCGCCCTCATCGTCGTCTATCGCCTTGTCGCGCTCGATTTCGACCGCGCGATCGCGCGCCGGACGCTCTGGGTGCTGGCGCTCTTTCCGACCGCCTTCTTTTTCTCCGCGGTTTATACCGAGTCGCTGTTCCTGTTGCTGGCCGCCTGGGCGCTCCTCTGCGCGCGCACCGGCAACTGGGCCGGCGCCGGATGCGTCGGATTGCTGGCGGCCCTCACCCGGTCGCAGGGAGTCCTGCTCCTCCTCCCGTTTGCGGTGCTCTTCTTCCAGCAGAAGGGTCCCGACTTGCGCCGCTGGGTCCCCGATGCGCTCTATGCCCTGCTTCCAACGCTCGGACCCGTGATCTTCGCCTGGCATCTTGACCGCCAGGGCGTCGACCCGCTCGCGTTCATCAAGGTGCAGGAGCAATGGGGCAGGTATCAAGCGGCGCCGTGGCAAACGCTCAAGACCGGCTTCACCGGAGATCGCTGCTTCGAGAATCCCTACATCAACTGCGGTGCCGAATGGGGCTGGCTCGGTGATTTGGTACGTCATCCGACGTGGAGCACCCTGACCAGCGCCGACTTTCGGTATGCGGTTGCCGAAAGTGACACCTTAGAGCTCGTTGCGACCCTGCTCTTCCTCGGACTCGCGCTGATCGGCCTGCGCCGTCTGCCGCTCTACTACAGCGCCCTGGTCTGGCCCGCCTTGCTGATCCCGCTCTATGGTCCCTCGCTGCGCCACGCGCTGATGAGCATGCCGCGTTTTGGGCTTGTCCTCTTCCCGCTCTTCGTGATGATGGCCATCTTGCTCAGCCGACCGCGTTGGCTCACCCCGGTCCTGATCGTCTCCACGATCTTGCTCATCTTATTTACGGCCCAGTTTGCCCAGTGGTACTGGGTGTCGTAGCGCCCGTGTCGGAAGAATCATCAGCATCGTTAGAATCGAGAACCCGGAACAGGTCCGCGAGGTTGATCTCAAAACCCTCAACCACCCGCGAGCGAAATACCCCGCGTTCTTCAGGAAGCGGCTCATAGGTTCCATCCCGAAGTGAGAACGCGGCGAACGCTCTTCGGAGAGGGTCGACAATCCAATATTCTTGAACGCCAAACGCTGCATAAAGCGCGAGCTTCTGCGTCCGGTCCCGCCGTTGAGACGACGGCGATACGACTTCCACCATCAGGTCGGGCGGTTCCGTAATAGATTGTTCCCCCAGGCGGATGATGTGAGCGCGCTCCTTACGAACAAATAGGATATCGGGCACGACCACCTCATACTCAGATCGCCTGACATCCACCGGTCCGGCGAGCAGGTAGCCAAGATCCCGCTCCCGCACATGCATCGCTAGTCGCAAGTAAAGCTCGTAGAGGACAACCTGATGGGCAATGTTCGGAGAGGGCGACACGAACAGCTCTCCTCCAAGAATTTCGTACCGTCGGCTCATGTCCTCGGGCATCGCCAGGAGATCCGCGTAGGTCCAGACGCGGGTCTCTTCATCCGTCTCTTCGTGTCGCTTCTGCCTCGTCTCGACGACCATGGCAGTACCCTCCTTCGTGTACCGGCTACTATGCGCGGATGTCCCGGCTCCGTCAACGAGACGGGCCGCTGGCGTACAATGCCGGTCGCATCCAAGCGATCGATCTCGGAACGGGCAGGTGGCGTACCGCCACTCAGACGCGGGCAGCGGCAAGGGAGATAGCAGCGTGGCTCAAGTAGCAGAAAAGTCCCCGGCGAAGACGGCGATCCCTAGCGGAAAGCGCACCATGACCGGCGGCGAGGCGTTGGTCCAATCCCTCATTCAAGAGGGCATCGACACGATCTTCGGCCTGCCTGGTGTCCAGCTCGACGGCGCGTTCGACGCGCTCTATCACGCCCAGGACCAGGTCCGCGTGGTCCACACCCGTCACGAGCAAGCGACCGCCTACATGGCCGATGGCTACGCGCGCTCGACCGGGCGCATTGGCACCTGCCTCGTCGTTCCTGGACCCGGCCTGCTCAACGCCAGTGCCGCGCTCTCGACGGCATATGCCTGCAATTCCCCGGTCCTCTGCGTCTCCGGTCAGATTCCAGCCGGCTTGATCGGCGTGGGTCGCGGCATGCTGCATGAGATTCCGAATCAACTCCAAATGATTCGCTCGGTCACGAAGCACGCGGCCCGCGCGATGACACCGGGCGAGGTCCCAGCGCTCGTCCGGGACGCGTTTCACCACCTTCGGAGCGGTCGCTCCCGTCCGGTCGAGATCGAAGTCCCCCAGGACACCCTCCTCACCGTCGACGACATCGCATTGCTTCCGCCGGCGCCTCCAAGAGCGCGTCCATCCGGAGACCCGGACCTCATCGCCAAGGCCGCCAAGCTCCTCGGCGAGGCCGAGCGTCCCATCATCTATTCGGGCGGCGGCGTCCTCATCGGCGAGGCCTGGGAAGAGCTGCGGCAACTCGCCGAGCTGCTCCAAGCCCCCGTGGTCATGACCAACAACGGCAAGGGCGCCCTCTCCGACCGGGATTACCTAGCCCACAATACGGTTGCCGGCATGGAGCTGCTCCCCGACGCCGATGTCATCTTCGCGGTGGGCACACGCTTCGTTGAGCCTTCGACCAGCCGTTGGGGGCTGGCGCCAGGCCGGACGGTGATCCAGCTCGATATCGACCCGGAGGAGATCGGCCGCAATTACCCGGTGACGGTCGGCATCCAGGCCGACGCGCAAGCGGGGCTCGCCGCTCTCTCTGAGCAAGTCGGGCGCTACAATCGCATTCGCGCCTCACGCGAAGACGAGCTCAGGGCGCTCAAGCAAGGCGTGCGGGAACGACTTGACTCCGTCAATCCCCAAGCCGAGCTTTCCCACGCGATCCGCAACGAGCTGCCTGATGAGGGCATCTTCGTCTCCGAGATGACCCAGATCGGCTACTGGTCCTGGGTTGGTTATCCTGTCTACAGCCCGCGCACCTTCATCACTCCCGGCTACCAGGGCACTCTTGGCTACGGCTTTCCAACCTCGCTCGGCGTCAAGGTCGGCAATCCGAATACCCCGGTCGTCTCGGTCAATGGCGATGGCGGTTTTGGGTTTGCCCTCAACGAGCTGGCGACCATGGCCCGCCACGACATTCGGACCGTCGTCATCGTCTTCGATGACGACGCCTACGGCAATGTCCGCCGCATCCAGCGCGACCAGTTCGATGGCCGGACCATCGCCTCCGACCTCCACAACCCGGACTTCGTCAAGCTTGCCGAGGCCTTCGGGGTCGCCGGCCGCCGCGCCAAGGACGCCACGTCACTTCAGACACAACTGCGTGAGGCCATTAGGGCTGACGAGCCGACCCTGATCCACGTTCCCGTGGGCACCATGCCGAACCCCTGGACCGTGCTGGGATTGCGCTGAGCGGACGAAGCTCCAGTGGAGTGCGGGTAGGGGCCGACCTCGTGTGGCCCGATGCTCAGGGTGACCCTCAGCCCGCGGGAGGACACGAAGTCCTCT
>DASYWB010000178.1:0-4711 GCA_035936495.1 Thermomicrobiales bacterium | reverse complement strand
GGATAGATCTCCCCGCTCTGCTCCGCTCGGGTGAGGCGGTCCAGCGCTTCGAAGATGATCAGGCGCTGAAGGTCACGGTGGAAGGGCACGCCGAAGTGGTGCCCCATCATGAACGGGACGAAGACCGCCCGCGGTGGCTTGACGTGCTCGGTGACGTCACGGGCGACCGTGACGGAGACCGTCGGAATGCCCCGTCGCTCGATGGCGCGCTGCACGAGCGCGACCGATTGGTGTCATATCGGTCACGCAGGGGCGAGTAAGGCGGCCTCCGCCCCGTCGGCCACGACGGCTTCAGCGATCTCCTCGGCGAGGGTGCGTTCGAGTCGCTCGGGGTCCATGTTGTAGCCGATAAAGGAGAAGAGGTGAGGTGTCAGTTCACCGATCTCCCCCTCCGCCGCCAGCTCCCGCAGCCGCTCGATGGGGAAGATCACGTTCAGGTCCCGGTTGGCGCCAACGGTCGGGTACTTGAGCTGGTGGATCTCCAGGTCGGCGGGCTCGGCCGTGGAGGGAACGCGGCGGAAGCTGTAGTCGCCGACGGGGTGGACCACGTCGAACGGCAGCGTCCCCTTCGGCTGGACGCCAGCGGTGCTGACGAAAGTCAGCCGCAATTCGGCGAGTGCTTTCTTGAGCATGGCCAGCGGCACGAGATCCGGCTTGGTGATCATCGAGCCGGGATAGCGCTCGTTGACCGTCGCCCAGAGGCCGGGGCGGAGTTGGTCGCGGTCGCTAGAGGTTGCCGTCATGGATCCATTCCCCCGATCGCTTCACAAGGTAGAAGTGCAGGTCGAAGAACAGGTGGGCCAGCGTGGCCGGGTCTTTCGTGGCCAGGGTCTCATGGATGAACTCGCGGTCTGTCGGGGGCACGTCGAGGAGCGGCTTGAGCGCCTCGATCCAGGCCTTGTCAACCTCCTTGCGACCCTTCGCTTCGTCGCCGTCGCCGAGGTGGAGGCGGACGTAGCGGATGAGGGCCTCGGTGTCGCCGTTCGCCACCGCGTCTTTCAGGTACTGGAGCGACACCCTTGATCCCTCCTAACTGGGCGTCGACCAATCGGCCGCCAAATCTCAGTGTCCGATCGCGGCCTGGGCAAGATCCGTGCCGGGACGGCGCGGCCTTGGGCGGACCATGCGTCACGGGACGTTCGGGTGAGTTCCTACTCGTCGAGGTCCAGGTAGGTCTGGGGAGCGGTGTTGACGGTGAGGGTGAAGATGTCCGGGCGGCCGTAGTGGCCGACGGCGTCGAAGGTGAGGTGCTCGGCGGGGATGCGGGCAAGGTCGAGGTCAGCGTAGAGGATGGCCTCCTCGGCGCCGACAGGTCCGGCGAGGTAGTGGCCGTCCGGGCCGATGACGGCGCTGCCGCCGCTGAGGAGGTAGGAGTCCGGGGCGATACCGTCGTCCTGGAAGATCGCGAGGTCGTCCGGAACCTGGTCGCGGCGGAGGACGGAGCCGACCGCAACGACGAAGCAGCGCCCCGCGAAGGCGTAGTGGCGGGAGGCGACCAGGTGGATGTCCCTCACCGTGGGCCAGAGGGCGGCGTGGATCTGCTCGCCGGTGGCGTGCATCGCGTGGCGGGCGAGCGGCATCCAGTGCTCCCAGCAGACGAGGCCGCCGATCCGGCCGAGGGAGGTGTCGTAGACGTCAAGGGTGCTGCCGTCGCCGCGGCCCCAGATCAGGCGCTCGGTGTAGGTGGGGATCAGCTTGCGGTGCCGACCCAGGAGGCGACCGTCGGGGCCGAACGTGACGATGGAGTTGTAGAGGGTGCCGGAGGGACGGCCGCGCTCGCGCTCGTTGATCCCCATCACAACGGCGCAGCCGGCCTGGGCGGCGGCGGCGGCGAGGGCGTCGGTAGCCGAGCCGGGAACCTCGATGGCGTTGGCGACAAGCCGGGTGAAGACCTCCTTGGCCGGCGGATGGTCCCAAAGGGCGGCGCTGGGGGCAATGTCGAGCCAGATCGGGTAGCCGGGCAGCCAGGTCTCCGGGAAGACCGCCAGGCGTGCCCCGTGCGCGCCGGCCTCAGCAATCAACCGGCAAGCCTTGGCCACGGAGGCTTCCCGGTCCAGGAAGACCGGCGCGGCTTGCACGGCCGCCACCTTGATCGTCGGAAACTCGTCGCCCATTGCCGCCTCCCGTTCTGTACCCTCTTGGCCAGTCGCATCGTACCAAGGACGCGCCGCCGAGCACGACGCACGCCACGAGTGCGGGACAGGCATCATTACCTCCCGGCGATGGTGGCACGGAATGTGTACGCCGGCCAGAAGAACGGCGACGACCGATTCGGGAACAGAAGGAGGGAACGATGACGGCGATGATGACCGACGTGGGGCAGATGCTCCCGGACTTGACCCTGCCGCGCCTCGACGGTGGGGAGCTTCGGTTCGCTGACCTGCGCGGGAAGAAGATGCTGCTGTTCATGTGGGGCTCCTGGTGAGGATGCCGGGAGCAGTTGCCCGGGTGGCAGCACTTTTACGCACAGCGCCGGAGTGACAACTTCGAACTGATCTCGGTGGCGATGGAACACACCGGCGGCGATGCCGCGCGACCGTTCGTCGAGCAGGCCCACCCGACCTTCCCCACCGTCGTGGACGAGCACGGCGTCACGAGTACGCTGCTGGGCTTCAAGGCTGTCCCGAACGGCGTGCTGGTTGATGAGGATGGCCTCATTCGCTGGGCGAAATACGGCGGCTTCTCGATCGACAAGCCGGAGGATGTCGAGGTCGTCGAACGCTTCCTGCGTGGCGAGGACCCTGGCCCGAGTCCGGTGCAGGATGTTCCTTATACGCTTGGTCCTCTTGAGCGTGAACTGGTCGACTCCAAGCTGCGGCTTGGGCGGCTCCTTGATTCCCTCAACCGCCGGGACGAGGCCGTGACGGAGTGGCAGGCGGCGCTCCGACTCGACCCGGAGAACCTGGTCATCCGTAAGCAGGTCTGGGCCGCCGAGCACCCCGAGAAATTCCACCCGACCATCGACTGGGACTGGCAGCGCGAGCAACTCAAGCAGGAGCGCGAGAACGAGATTGCCGCCGGAGTCTGCGGGCCGGACGGCTGCCCGGTGCCGTGGGCATGAGCCAGTACCCGAATACCTTACAGCGGAAGAAAGGGACAGACGTGCACAATGTCGAGCTCACCGATCAGGCAGGGCAGCCATGGCAACTCGCTGGTGCACTCCTGCGTGGGGCCGTCGTCCTGGTCTTCTACCGCGGCGACTGGTGACCCTACTGTAACGGCCAGTTGGCCGTGATGGCCCGGGAGTACGATCAGTACACGGGACGTGGGGCAACGATCGCGGCGATCGTCGTCGACGCGCCCGAGCAGAATGCGGCGATGGTCGAGAAGCTGGCGCTGCCCTTCCCGATCCTCTCCGACCCCGACGGCGAGCGGGCAATCAAGCCGCTGGGAGTGTGGGACGAAGAAGGGAAGATGGCCACGCCCGCCATCATTGTCCTCGCACCTGACGGCCATGAGGTGTATCGCTACGCCGGCGTCGACTTCATGGACCGCCCCAACGACGACGAGATCCTGGAGGCCCTGTCGTCGCTCGGCCTCCCCGCGACGGAGACGCCCGCAGGGACGATCGCTCACCTGGACCCGCGGCCGGGATCCCGGGCCATCAAACTGGACAATCTCGCCGTCTACATGCGCGGGGTGCGCTTCGCGTCGATGGCGCTTGCTGGCCGTGCTCGTGATCCCTTCGACAAGGCGGAGGCGGAGCGGACGAGTCGGATGGCGGAGCGCTACGTCACGGCCCAAGGAGCGACACTCCGTCTCGTGAACCAGCACGCCACGTGAGCACGCCCGATGGGTTGCTGAATCGGACGGGAAGAAAAGGAACCAGATGCGGACCATCCCCGACTTCGCACTGAAACGCTTCTTCAATGACGGGGCCGCCAGCACCGCTCGCGCGAACCTCAGCCCCTCGTTCGCCGAGCCGCTCTCGACAGCCGAGTTACTCGCCTTCGAGCCCGCCGCGGCGGCACAGCTGACGCGGTTACCACTTTCCTACACCGGGATGTATGGTGGGCTGGAGCTACGGGCCGCGATTGCCAACCAGTATCGGCACCTTGGTCCTGAGGCGATTATTGCCACCTGTGGGGCTGACGACGCCCTGTCGCTGCTGTTCATGGCGTTGGTCGAGGCGGGCGATCACGTCATCGTCCAGAGCCCGATCTATCAGCCGCTGACCTCGGTCGCCGAGTGGTGTGGCGCGGAGATCACGCTATGGCCAGCCAGTGAGCAGGAGGGCTGGCAGCCATCACTGGAGCACCTGCGCCGGCTCCTCCAACCAACGACGCGCCTCATCGTGGTCAACTTCCCCCATAGTCCGACGGGCTTTGTGCCAGACCAGGACTACCTCGAGCAGTTGAGCTCCCTGGCCGAAGAGGCGGGCATCACGCTGATCTGCGATGAGATCTACCAGGGGTTGCCCCTGACGGATGCCGGTGAGCCACCCAGCCTGGCCGACCTCTCCCAGCGGGCCGTCGTGTTGAACAGCATCTCCAAAGTGTATGGCCTGCCGGGACTGCGAGTTGGGTGGGTAGCGACACGCAACGCGGAGGTCTTGGTCAACGTCAAGAGCCTACGGATGCACTTCAACAGCTTCATCGGCGCGCCGAGCGAATTCCTGGCGGCGCTGGCGCTGCGCCACGCCGATCGGATCCTCGATCGCAACCGCGCGCTCGCGCGCGCCAATCTCGCGCACCTGCGGGATTTCCTCGGA
>DASYWB010000177.1:0-9615 GCA_035936495.1 Thermomicrobiales bacterium | reverse complement strand
CCTGATCCCGCATCGTCGGTCACTCCTGAGCCGGGTCACGATCAAGCGAGCAAGACCCGCGTCTTGCTGGTCGCGGTCCACGCCCCGCAGTATCCCACCGGCGGGCCTGATCTGCCGCTTTGGAAGGTTCCGGCTTCTGCTTCTCTTCACCACGCCGTCCTATTTGGACTGGGTTAAGGAGACTGGCAGGCTCAACGGAAGCGGTGCGCCATGGCACATGGTTGAGGGCGACATGCGATACTTTTTGCCACCGTGATGCATGGTTGTTTGGTCACCGGGCAGTCCATCGCCTCAGTAACCGGTAGGTCTGATGCCGGACCACGGGGTTGAGCAGAGAAAGCGAACATGCAACGAGCGGTACCATGCGGTACCGCTCGGAGGCGCCAGGCGGATTCGAACCGCCGATCAGGGTTTTGCAAACCCGTGCCTTACCACTTGGCCATGGCGCCCGGGGTCACGACATCGGCATTCATGACGAAGCGGCAAACTCTCGTCGATGTGCTCGTGCCGGGGTCGAGTATACCATGATGACCATTGGGCCCCGGCCACACGGATACTGACGCGACTTCGCTTTCGGGAGAGCGGCGGCTCCGAACGTCCAGGCCATGGAGGGCTCGCGAAATGGTGGCCAGCACCCTCGATCCCCAGCGGATCCTCACGATACTCGGCCTCACCGGGGCTTCGCGGGCGGAGCGAATCACCGGCGGGTGGGGCGGAACGGTGACGTGGCGAATCGAGCGAGATGGGGTCGTTCAAGCGTTACGGGTGTTTCCAAGCGGCGCCATGGATGCCGCGGCGCGTGAAACGGCGGCCATGGAAGCCGCGCTCGCGGCCGGTGTTCCGGCCCCCATCGTCGACCGGACTGGCTCCTCCGACGGATGCCCCGTCATGCTCACGAGCTGGTGTCCGGGCCAGACCGGTCCCGAGGCACTGCGGGCAGCGCCGTGGGGCGTCTGGTCATTCGGAAGTGATATGGGCCGGGTGCAGGCGCGATTACACCGGGTGACCGCTCCCGATATTGTGCGCGACCGAACCGGCGACTGGATCAGTTGGGCCGGCGAGGCCGAGGCCGACCTCCAGGGCCAATTACGTGCTTTGCCCCCCCGCGATGATGCGCTCTTGCACTTGGACTACCACCCGCGCAATATACTCTTCGACCAGGGACGGGTAACGGGCGTCATCGACTGGGAGAACGTCCGAGCCGGCGATCCCCGTGCCGATGTCGCGCGGACCCGGACCATACTGTGGTTGGCCAAATATTCACCGGATGTATCTCGTCTCTCGATCCCAATCCTCCAATTGCTAGAGGCTGGCTGGCTGCGAGGCTACCAACGTGAGGCGGGCCGGCTTCAGGACATGGCCCTCTTCGAGGCGTGGGCCTACGCCGCGCTGGTTGCCGACCTCTCACCAAAACTCGGCAAACCCGATGTTTGGCTCCAGACGGTGCATTTGAGCGCGATCCGGCGACGGCTGATCATGCTCAAGCGTGAGGCAGGGTTGTCCGTAGCGGCCGACACAGACGATCCGGATGGCGGCTAGACGTCTTCATACAGTCGCATATGCCCTCCCTGGTGATCGCGGGGCAGGTTGTTACAGGTTGTTAATTGATGGGAGGGCGGCAACGGGCGCCGCGTAACGGCCCCAGATCGTCAACCACTCTAGCGCCGTGGGAGCGAGCGCCCCATTGAGGCCGGCGCCAGCGGGAGGTCGTCGACATGCAGCCAGAATCGCGGTTCGGGTAATGGCTGCACGACGTTCGCCTCTTCCATCCACCGCGTCAAACGAAGATCCGTCTCTTCTATCGTCTCCAGCCCCCCTGCTTCACCGAACCAGAGATAGTAGTGATCGTCGGGGGAGCGCAAGAGCAACTGTTCAGGGATCGCTCGGTGCTGCGCCACAACCTGCATGTACTCGCGCGTCATCATGTTCCACCTTTGCGTAAGTCTCTTGATCGAGATGGACATCGAGATCGACATCGTGAAATGGCGCGCCTCGTTGGAATGCCCTCTCGACGGAGCGCGTTGGGCCAACCATGCCTCGTGGTACGCAACCTTAGTGCCGCGCGTTCCTCACGCATGCGCCGAATTTGTTTGCGCCTGGCACGCCGGCTGCGCTACAACCATGAGGCGGATCGAATAGGGGTCCGTCATCGTCCTGGTATGCTGTTCGCGATGACGAAATCAAACGCCTATCTGGAGAAGGAGACGACGATGGATGTGGAGCCTGGGAACCGAGGATGGACCTTCGCCGAGGGCGCGACTGTATCGGGTGCCGACGGTGAGAAGGTAGGACAGGTCATCGCTGTTTACGCCGACTTCATCGTGGTTGAGAAGGGGTTTTTCTTCCCCACCGACTACTACGTTCCCACCAGCGCTATCGCGACATATGACGGCGATGAGATCGTCCTCAATGTCACGAAGGATGAGGCGCTCCATCAGGGATGGGACCGAGCCCCAACGGACCTGTCCGGTGCTGGTGAAGAGGACGCCGCTTCCGATCGCGACCTCATCGCGGCCGGCACCGGTCCTGTGATCGCGGATGATGAGGCGCATGAGTCACCGTTTGAACATCGTGTGGAAGGTGACGTTAGCCATCGCGATGACCGTGACACGATCACCGTTGAAGTCCATGAAGAGGAAGCGATCGCCACGACGCGGGAGCGAGACCTTGGTCGAGTACGCATAGACAAAGAGATCGTCACGGAGGAGCAAGAGATCGACGTGCCGGTCATCGAAGAACGATTGCGGGTCGAGCGTCGCCCGGTCAACCGGGAAGTTACAGGCGACGAAGCGACGCTAGAAGAACGCACCTTCTCCGTGCCCATCCAAGGTGAGGTCGTCGACGTCGGCAAAGCTGTCCGCGTGGCCGAGGAGATCGACGTATCGAAGGAAGCGGTCGAGCGCACCGCCTCGGTTGAAACCACCGTTCGCCATGAGGAAGTTCACGTCGACGATTCCACGGCGGTGGAGACGGGCGACGCTGATGACGATGTTGCCGGCGTTACCGGCGGTGTCCCGGTCGCTGGGGAGGCGACTCCACCGGATCCCGACATCCCGGAGCCCGGCATGCCGAACGATCCGCGCAATCCGAGTTAGGAGGACGAGCGGAACCGCTAGCAGCTAGCAGGCGTCACGAATCGGGGACGGTTTCCGGAGACGAGCCGATTGAATCACTTTGAGGGTGCCCTATCGCTTGCTGGCATCCACGGCAATTGCATTCCAGCAGCCATTGACCGCGCGAAGCAGGTCGTCGATGTCGAACGGCTTCAAGACGACGGCGACGCCCTTCTCCTTCAAGTGCCCTTCCAGTTCCCGGGCTTGGCGAAGGGCACCGGTGCAGACGATGACGGGAATATTCGCGGTCGCCTGGTCCATCTTCAGCTTTTGGAGCATTTGCCAGCCATAGTCCTCGCCGCCGATCAAGTAATCAAGTATGACGAGGTCAGGTTTCACTCGCTTGATCTCCACGAGATCATTGAAGGTATAGGAGTATAGGAAGACCTCATAGCCTTCTTCTTCAAAGATATCCCGGAAGAGATCGAGGATTTCTTGGGTATCGTTGACGACGAGGATCTTCTTCGGTCTTGGTTCCGCGTCGGTCGCAATGGCCACGTTGGTCTGTCCCCTTACCCACGCGAATTTGATCTAGAGCCCTGTATTTAGCGCGCCCGGCACTGAACGTGCGCCGAGGCTTAGGCTGAATTAATACATTCTATTCTAAAAAAAACATAATCGTGAAACTGCATCGGATGACTAGATGAGACCGGGCGATAGCGCATCCAGGGGCGAGACAGGTTGCACCCCGCTAGTCAGTCGGTCATGCTGCAATGTGTCGCGGTCGCATTTCACCCGTGATGGGCAAGGAGCAACGGGCACCATGGCACGAGGGGCATTCAGATTCCGCGGCCGCCGCGCTCTCAAGGGTGGCAACGGCGAAAGCACGGTCCTCACCCCGCGGCAGCAAGATTTGATCGCCGAAGAGCATGTCCTGCTCGGCCGGCTCGGCGCGGCCCTCGAGGTCTATCCCGGCACACCTGAGGATCGGGAGGCCCTGCGCCGGGCCGACGAGCAGCTCAACGCGCTCTTCATGCTGGTGATCGTCGGCGAGTTCAACGCCGGCAAGTCCGCCTTCATCAATGCTCTCGTCGGTGCGCCCGTCATGCCCGAGGGCGTCCTCCCGACCACCTCGGTCATTAACCTCCTGCGCCACGGCGATGAGCCAGGAGAGACGATGCTGGCCGGCGGCGTCATCGAGCGCCGGTTCCCTGTCGATTTCCTGTCCGAGATCACCGTCGTCGACACCCCTGGCACCAACGCGATCATCCGTGAGCATGAGGCGCTGACTCAGCAATTCGTCCCTCGTTCGGACCTCGTGCTCTTCGTCACCTCCGCCGAACGGCCGTTCACTGAGAGTGAGCGCGAGTTCATGGCCGAGATCCAGGAGTGGGGCAAGAAGATCGTCGTCATCATCAATAAGGTCGATTTGCTGCGCAATGCCGAGGCGGTCAAAGAGGTCACCGAGTTCGTCCAGGAGAATATCGAACGGCTCCTCGGCTTTTCGCCGGAGGTCTTTTCCGTTGCCGCTCTGCTCGCTCAACAGGCCAAGGCGCTCGACGACCGCGACCCCGCCGCGCGTGACCGCCTCTGGGAACAGAGCCGGTTCGAAGCCTTAGAGGAGTATGTCTTCGAGACGCTCGATGAAGAAGGCCGCGTCCGGCTGAAGCTCCTCAATCCCCTCGGCATCGCGGAACACCTCGCCGACCGCTATCTCAAGGACGCGCGCGACCGCTTGAGCGTGCTCCGCGAAGACCTTCTCACAATCGAGAACATCGAGAGCCAGCTAGAGATCTATCAAGACGACATGCGGCGCCAGTTCGCCTATCACCTGACCCGGATCGAGAACATCATCGCCCGGATGGTCAATCGTGGCGACGCCTTCTTCGAGGAGACCATCCGGATTGGCCGCATCTTCGACCTGGTCAACTCCGACCGGATCCGTGGCGAGTTCGAGCGCCAGGTGGTCGGCGATACCGAGCAACGTATCGATACTACCATCAACGAGTTGATCGATTGGATGGTCGAGCAGGACCTGCGGACCTGGGAAGCCGTCACCGACTACATCGACCGCCGCCGTCTCAGCAAGTATGAGGATGATCTGATCGGCGAGGTTAGCGGTCAGTTCCGCTATGACCGCCGTGCCCTGTTGGAATCGGTCTCGAAACGGGCCAAAGAGGAGGTCGAGCGCTACGACGCCCGCCGCGAGGCGCAAGAGCTGTCGGTCTCGGTCCGCAACGCCGTCGCCACGGTGGCGGTCGCCGAGGCGGGCGCGGTGGGGTTAGGGGCGCTGGTCGTCGCCGCGGCCAGCACCGTGGCGGTAGACATCACCGGTCTGCTTGCCGCGAGCGTCATCGCGGGCATCGGGCTGTTCGTGCTGCCCCGGCGGCGACGGACCGCGCGCGAGGAGTTCCATCGCCGCGCCTCCGAGCTCGAGACCCGCCTGCTCGACGTCATGCGGGAACAGTTCGAGCATGAGCTCGCGCGCTCCGTCACCCGGATTCGCGAGGCGATCGCTCCCTACACGCGCTTCGTCCGCACGCAACAGGAGCAACTCACTCGCGTGAACGAGGAGCTCACGACGATCCGCACCGACCTCCGTGCCTTCCGCCACCGCATCGGTGCGGAGAACGAGAACCGGAGTATCGAGGCGCCGGCGCGGGAGCAGCAAGATACTGCCGACTCGGACTCCCGTCCTTTAGCACAATCTCACGCCGAGACGAGCGGGGCGAACCCTCAGACGCGCCGTACCGGCACCGCCTGAGCCCGCTCCCGGTCATACTGGCTACGAGCGATCGACCCACCCAGCCCGAGGCTGCCAGTGCCAAAGCTGATTAGTGAGGGAAGGGCGGTGGGCCAGGAAAGCGACGACCTGGCTTGCGATCTCGACAGGAGACCGGGGCTGCGGTATCACGACGATACCAGCGTGGTCGGGTGAGACGCTCCACGCCCGAGACCATCGGCGCCATGCCCCATGCAGTAGCAGGTAATCCTCGACGTCGTGAGTAAGCAGCACCCACCCATTCGTCGCGGCGAGTAAGAGCTGGGCATCGTCCGTTGCGCGTCGATGCATCAGCGCTTGAGTCGTCTCTGCCCAGTGTCCTCGTTCGCGCAGGAGTGGTGCAACGGCGACCGACACGTTCTCATCGAGGTAGACCGCCGCCACGCCCGCTCCTACCCGTACGTGGACGAGTTCAGCAGCACTTTGGCGTCGATGAACGCCTTATATCGTTGATAGTAAGCCATAGCCGCCTGAAACGCCTCCCAAGGAAGTCCATATGACTCGGCGACCGCTCTTCCATCGAAGCTATGAGCGGGGAGAGCTCCGACTAACGCCCACACCGGTGTGCCGTGGTCCTTGATCCACGCCTGATGCGGACCATCGTATTCGCCGAGGACGATCCATTTGGCGATCAGCTCATCTGTCCGCTTGGTCATCTCTTGCTCGACAACCATCACGTGCTCCTCCGCGAACCAGCGCCGCGTCCCCGCGCATGGTTGTACCCCATCCCCACCCGGCGGTCACACCCCGGCTCGTGAAGAATGTTGCCGGACAGATCTTGCCTCCATGGAACTATCCAAAGCTAAATGCTGACGACGAGCCGAAATCTACTCCCCACCTGCCTCCTCGAACCAGCGCTGCCAAAGCTCGTCCAGCTGCTCGTCGCTGGCCTCCTCGAAGGCGGCAAGCAGGTCCTCTGGCGTCGCGACGCCGAAGCGGTGTTCTTCATAGTACGCCTGGAGCGCGGCGAAAAACGCCTCGTCGCCGATCTTCTCGTGGATGGCTCCGAACCCCAGCGCCGCCTTGCTGTAGATGATCGTGCCATAGGCGCTGGCGCTCGCGAAATCGTCCGTTGGCTGGTCGGCGATGTCATCGCCACTGCTGGCTAGGCGGCGGCGATAGGGCTCCTCGAGCTGGGCGAGCACCTCGCGTTCCGCCACGCCCGCGTCGTAGACGCGTTCGTAATAGACCTCGGTCGACATGTAGTTGGTCAGCCCCTCGTCGATGAACGCATCTTGATATTGGTCGTTGCCGACGAGCGCGTACCACCACTGGTGCGCGACCTCGTGGGCGACGATCGTCTCCAAGAAGGTCGGTCTGCCATCGGGGCCAGGTTCGACCCGGTCGTAATAATCCCCGCCGATGAACATCAACTGCGGAAACTCGACCCCCGCGGCGCCATTGCGCACGGTCAGGTCGACCAGGTCCATCTCCTCGTAAGGATACGGCCCAAAGAGGTCGTTGAAGAGCTCCAACGCCTGGGCACCGTAGCGCAGCACGGCCCGGCCGCCCTCGTCATGCTTAGGGTTGTACCAGGACGTCACCGTCGTCCCATCGACCTCGACGCTGAGTGACTCGTAATCGTCGTCCAACACCATCGTGAAGTCCCGCACTGGACCGCTCACGAACTGGTAACGATGCTGAGCCCCGTCCCGTTCCCGCTCGACGCGCGTCCCGGTCGTGACCACGACGAGGTCGGAGGGGGCGGTGACCTCGACCTCGAACAGCGCCGTGTTGGAGAAGATCACGTCGCCTAGCTGGCTCGGTGGCTCGAGACTCCAAGTGCCTTCAGCGTCCACACCGGCCAGGATTGGAAACCAGTGAGCCAGGACCAGCGTGCCACCATCCGGCTGGTAGCTGAAGATGCCATAGCTCTCGCGGGGCGAGGTCGGCACGGTCGTGACGAAACCGTAGCTGATATCGATGGTCTCCCCGACGCCCAGCTCCTCCGGTAATGGCAAGCGCGCGACCGTGTCCTTGACGCTCAGCTCGGGGTTGACGGCTTCACCGCTGACCTCGATGTCGCGAAGCTCCATCTCGCCCTCCGCGTACCGGGCATCGTTGGCATAGAGGCGAAGATAGACCGCATCACGCGGTACCGGACCATCATTCAGGTACTGCAACCGGACCTCACCGGTCAGGCGGCTGGGCTGATCGTCAGTGGGCAGCTCGATCTCTGTGCTGATCTGGTAACGGGACAGTTCGCCGGCCGTCTCGGCGATGATCGCGGCCCGCTGATCCGGCAAGACCGGCGCGTACAGCGCCTGATCCACGGCGGCATCGGCCAGAGCGGACAAGGGTGCAGCAAGCAGCATCACCACGGCGCAGACAACGATCAGCGTGTGGCGTATCGGTCCGGCGGTGGGACTGCTTCGAGAGAGGGAACTCAATCGGTTGATCGTGAGCCTCACGGGAAGAGACCTCCTCTAAAATTGGAGACGCATCAAGAGCCACGCATGGTCGAGAAGCAACTTGTACAATGGGCGCCAGGTTTGCCGCGGTGACGGCATGCGTCCCTGGGTGCCTCCGATTGTACCCCGCGCCGGAAAACCACGGAGACGTAATCGTGCCAGGCGGAGACAGGGAAGGTGGTGAACAGGATCGGTGGGAACCTTCTCCTCCCGCCGGCCTCCGGCTTGACCGCCGGCTGCACCGCGCGATACTGGAGCATGTCATGGCAGCCGCCCCATCCGAGGCGGTTGCGCTGCTCGCGGTGGAACCGTATGCGGCCGGCGCGCCGGCACGGGCGGTCAAGCTCTACCCCGGCACCAACCTCGATGATTCCGCGACGCGGTATACAATGGACCCGACGGAGGTGATTTCCGCGTTTGACGACATCGACGCCCGTGGCTGGTGGCTTGGCGCTATCGTGCATTCTCATCCTGCCACGCCGCCCGTGCCCTCGGCAACCGATCTCCACGAGGCCTACTATCCCGACGCGCTGTCCATCATTGTCTCGCTCACGACGGAGCCGCCCACCGTGCGCGCGTGGCAAATGGAGCCTCGAACGAAGAGCAGGGAGGTCCCTCTCGTGATCGAGGGAGAGATCCCTGGGGCGGAACCACCGGCGGGGGAGACTCCCCGGAGCGCCGTGAGGGGAATAGACGCGCGACAGCAGTGATGAGGACACGGCTCGGCATGGCAGAACCACCAGTGTTAACGGACGAGATCAGGCTGGCTAACGTGGAGGCGGACGTGACGAACGCGACCCCGGAGCGTTCTCCTGACGAGGTTCTCGCGGCGCTCGCCGCGTTTCCCAACGAGATCGCGCGCATGATCGCCGATCAATCGGACGAAGCGCTGATGCAACCCGCGCGTGACGGTGGCTGGGGTGTGGTCGAGATCCTCCCACACCTGCGCGATTGGGAGGAGATATTCCTTCAGCGCGCCCAAGCCATCCTCAAACACGAGCAGCCGGAGCTGCCCGCGCATGACGATGAGCTCTGGGCCATCGAGCGCGATTATCGCGGTCAAGACCCCCGGGCGACCCTCGACCATTTCCGTGAGCTGCGGGGTCAAGTGGTGGAGCTCCTGGGCGAAGCACCCCCGGAAGCCTGGGAGCGCACGGGCCAGCACGCGGTCCATGACGAGATTACTCTGCTGTGGCTCGCTAACAGCATGTCGAACCACGACCGGGAGCACCTGGAACAGATTCGCGACGCGCTGGCCTAAACATGCGGATCGCCAGGGTCTGTACCACGAGTGGGAGAACAGCACGATGACGAATGCAACCGGGGTCGCGGATCGGCCAAGCGCAAGCGTTGACGAGGTGACGGTCGC
>DASYWB010000176.1:0-11242 GCA_035936495.1 Thermomicrobiales bacterium | reverse complement strand
GGTCAGACCCCATGGAGACCGGCGGGGCAGCGGCGCGTCCTCCCACCCGCACTTGGCCGTGCGCCCGGGAACGTGACGTCCCACCGTGAGCACGGCCACGAGACACCGATGTAGGGCGCGATGCGGTGCATCGCCCTGTAGCCAACGACCGTTTCCATCTCCAGCATCCCCGCGGCAATGCCCTTCTCCCGCGCTTTGAGAGGAGGGGAAGAGGAAGAGGGCGGCGAAGAACGCGGAGGGTAATGCGACCTCCGCGTTCCGTTCTTGCATATTGTGTTGGGTCCGCCGTGAGCCGAATTCCCCGACAGGGTTAGGTCTGGTCGCTCGGCAGCGCCTCTTTGGCGACGCGGAGACGGACGGTGTCCATCGTCACATCACCGATGTCGGCAGCGCGCAGGTAGCGATCCGCACCGAACCAACCCGGGCCGTCAACCTTCACAAATCCTTCCCGCAGGAGTTCGCTTCGGAATGGCTCAGGTACATCGGGCTCGGGGTCGGCACCAAAGGCGCGGGCGGCGTCGTCAATCAGCGTATTGTCCCCCTGGTAAACCTGGCCCTCGTTAGTGGCGGCTTGGGGATCACCCATACGGAGATATTCAACGTTGCCAACCTCGTCGCCGTTGGCATCGACCACTTTCATGCCTTCGTAGATACGCGAGAGCAGGATGTTCGATGCTGATTCGTTGCCGATGCTATGCCTGGTGTTATCAGTGGACATATCAGGGAGTCCACTTGTCTCCGCGCGGACCGGGCGATCCGGCTCAGACGCGGTGCCGGCGAAGACCGTTGCCCCTGCCTGCATCGCGCCGGGCGCGTGGGTCTCGGCATCCCGGTCGACGATCGTCTCGTCTCTCTCTGTCGTACCCTCGTACTCCACTAACCCTTCGCGGCGGTTCATGGACTCATCAATGACGACGTCACCCTCGCGAATGACTGGCTCACGTGTCGTGCGATCTCGATCTCGTGGGCTCATCTTTTCCTCCTTCCTGTCGAAGGTGGTTCCTTCGGAGTTCATCGGACTCAGCGATGAGCCCGTAGACCGTAAATGCCGCAAGCCCTGTGCCAGGCCGGGCTATGAAGGCGGCACGGTGTCCGAAACCCTGTAGATCCAGCCATCGAGGTAGTTCTGAAAGGAGCGATAGATGGGCGCGGGGAGTGCTTCCCAAGGGAACCAATCAACAGCCGCCAGCTCATCGGGCGCGGTCAAGGTCGGGGTGCCGGAGGCGTACTGGGCGGTGACCCAGAAAGTGACGTTGTGCTTACCGTCGGGATGGATGTCGTTGCTGATCCCAGCCACGATCGGGTTGGTCGCGGTGATGCCAGTCTCCTCCAGGAGCTCGCGCAACGCGGCGGCCTCCGGGGTTTCGCCGGGGTCGAGATAGCCGCCCGGTGTCGACCACGAGCCGGCGCCGTGGAATTTCCTCTGAACCAGCAGCACGGCGTCATCCCTCGTCACCACGGTCCCAACGCCGACACCGACACGGCTCGCCATGCATGTCTTCTCCAATCTCCCATCGGGACGTCGAGATCACCATACCGCATCGTTCCGAGGCCCGTATCCGGTGTATGGACGGGTGCGTGAGCGATGAGATGCAGGCGCCGCCGGGCAATCCCGTTCAGATCCGCGTCGTGGAGACTATCCAGATCCCATAGAGGCTCCTGGGATCGAGAGCGCCATAGGCGACGGTTGATCATTGATGCGGCACAATCCGGTCGAGGCTTTCGCGGGCTGGGGTGATTCGCTGAATCGCACTCGTGTGGTGATGCCGGATGAGCGAGCTGGGCCGCTTGACCGTTTCCGGTGTTCCAGTGGAAGATTGCACGGTATAGCTTTTGCTTGCGCGGCGGTCAGGCAGCCGCGCGTAATGCGTCGGGCAAGAGCGTGGATGCGCATGGGATCGCCGGCACGGCGAGCGGGGAGGCGGGATGACAGACGGAGGGTTCGAGAGCCGGGCCATCGAACGCCGGCGCTCACGGCGGCGGCTGATCATCCTAGCCGTATCCATTGGCCTAGCACTTATCATTCTTGCCGCCGCGATCATCTCCAGCGAGCAGGTGACCGGCACCCCGTACTCGATGATCTCCCCCAACGCGACGTTCGCCGAGGACATCCAGGAGCTCTGGGAGCTGATCTTCTGGATGGCGGCGGTCGTGTTTATCGGCGTTCAGGCCCTGATCGTCTACACCGCGCTGCGCTTCAAGCGGCGGCCGAACGTGACCGGGCGGCCGCCCCAGGTCCATGGGCACCGGACGCTAGAGATCGCCTGGACGATTATCCCGGCGCTGATCCTGCTCGTCATTTTGATTCCGACCATCCAGACGATGTACGAGACCGACGCCGAAGCCGAAGAAGGCGACATCGTCGTTGACGTCTACGGGAAGCAATGGTGGTGGGAGATTCACTACGAGGGGCTGGCGGCCGATGGCGGGCCTCTTGTCACGGCGAATGAGCTCCTCCTGCCGGTCGGCCGCGAGGTGGTGTTCCGTCTTCATTCTAATAATGTGATCCACTCGTTCTGGGTGCCCCAGCTCGCGGGCAAGCAGGACGTGATTCCGGGGCATGTGACTCGGCTCAGCTTTACGCCATGGGAGACCGGGGACTTCTACGGCGAGTGCGCCGAATTCTGCGGGATCCAGCACGCCTGGATGCGCTTCGAGATCGACGTGGTAGAGGAAGAGCAATTCGACGCCTGGGTTGCGGCTTGGAACACGGCACCCATCTTTGATGCGAACCCCGAGACAGCGGATGTGGCCGAGCCGCCAGCATCATTTGGTCTCTGTATCACGTGCCACGCGATCAACGGCGCCACGCCTCCCGATATCGTCCAGGAAGGGATCATGGCCAATCCGTTCAGCGTTAATGCCGGTCCCAATTTGACGCTCCTTGGATGCCGGGATTTCCTCGCCGCCGGTGTGCTCGTGAACACTCCGGAGAACCTCGACACCTGGCTCGATGATCCGGGGGACGTCAAAGAGGGCAACTACATGGCGATAGCGGTCGAGGACGACACGCTCAGCGAGGAGCAGATCGCCGAGCTCGTCGACTACCTGGAGTCGCTCAAGCCGGAGGGCGGTTGCCCGCAGGACACTGTGCCGGCCCTGGCGGAGCAAGAATCGGAGGCCGGGGATGCGTGAGCCGCGGCCGGACCAGCCGGAGATCGAGCCCGAGGCAGTCGGGGCAGACCGCTCCGAGGAGCATAAGGAACGAGACGGCTTCATGCGTTACATTGGGACGCAAGTCGGGATGTGGGCCCTGGTCGCCGTCCTCTTCGTGATCGCCGTGATCGCGATCATCGTCTACACCAATGTCTATTAGGACTGGGGAGCGAGGCCCCGGCGGTCGCCGGCGCCGGTAGCCGTTTGAACGGGAGGAGCAACGCGGATGGCGACCATCGCGCAACCACAGACGATCGCCAGGCCGGCGGTCAGCAAGTCCCCCTCTGGACTCTGGAGCTGGCTGACTACCGTCGATCACAAGCGGATCGGCATCCTCTATGGGGTGACTGCCTTCTTCTTCCTCCTGGTCGGCGGCCTGGAGGCGATGATCATGCGAGTGCAGCTCTCGCATCCCGCGAACGCCGCTGTTGGCCCCAATACCTACAACCAGCTCTTCACGATGCACGGCACGACGATGATCTTCCTGGCGATCATGCCGCTCAGCTCCGCCTTCTTCAATTACATCGTTCCCCTGCAGATTGGCGCCCGCGATGTCGCCTTTCCGCGCCTCAACGCCTTTAGCTATTGGACGTTCCTGGCCGGTGGCCTTATTCTCAACCTGAGCTGGCTCGCCAACGCCGCTCCCGATCAGGGGTGGTATGGATATGCGCCGCTGACGAGCGAGCTCTACAGCCCGGATCGCAACGTCGATTTCTGGACGCTCGGTCTTCAGGTCTTGGGTGTCGCCTCGATGGCGGCCTCGTTCAACTTCCTGATCACGATCATCAACATGCGGGCGCCGGGGATGACGCTCTTCCGAATGCCGATCTTCTGCTGGGGCACGCTGATCACCTCGGTGCTGATCGTGCTCGCCTTCCCGGCGATTACGGTCGCCCTGATCCTGCTCAGCATGGACCGCTTCGCGGGCACCCACTTCTACTTTCCGTACACCCTCAACGACGCTGGCCAACTGATCGTGACGGGTGGTGATCCGCTGCTCTGGCAACACCTCTTCTGGATCTTCGGTCACCCGGAGGTCTATATCCTGATCCTCCCCGCGTTCGCCATCGTCTCGGAGATCATCCCGGTCTTCTCTCGCAAGCCGCTCTTCGGCTACGCGGTGATGGCCTACGCGATCGCCGCGATCGCGTTCCTGGGATTCGGCGTCTGGGTCCACCATATGTTCACCACGGGTCTTGGTCCGACCCCGGACGCGGTCTTCTCGGCGACGACGATGCTGATCGCGATACCGACCGGTGTGAAGATCTTCAATTGGGTCGGGACGATGTGGGGAGGCCAGCTCCAGTTCACGACGCCGATGCTCTTCGCGGTCGGGCTCGTCTCGCAGTTCACCATCGGTGGCATCTCCGGTGTCATGCACGCCTCGCCACCGGTCGATACTCAGCACAACGACTCGTACTTCGTGGTCGCCCACTTCCACTACGTGCTCTTCGGCGGCAGCATCTTCGGTTTGCTGGCCGCCATCTACTACTGGTTCCCGAAGTTCACCGGCAAGATGATGGACGAGGGGTTGGGCAAATTGCACTTCTGGCTGACGTTTGCCGGCTTCAACATCGCCTTCTTCCCGATGCACTTCCTCGGGCTCGAAGGGATGCCGCGGCGCTACTACACCTACGGCGCCGGGTCAGGCTGGGGTTTTTGGAACCTGATCGTCTCGGCGGGTGCGTTCCTGCTGGGCGCCAGCTTCCTGATCCTCATGTGGAACATTGCGAAGAGCCTGCAGCGTGGAAAACCCGCCGGCGACAACCCTTGGGACGGCTCGACGTTGGAGTGGAGCATCCCGTCACCGCCACCGGTCTACAACTTCCGGGAGATTCCGGTGATCCGTCACCGCGACCCGCTCTGGGAGGAGAAGTACGGCCACGCGCAGGGCGAGACGCACGAGGAGGAAACGCGGCTCGAAGTCGGCGTCGCGGGCAAGCGGGTTGGCGAAGCGCACGTGACGGATGAGGATCCGGTTGCGGAGGCCGCCCAGCGCATGGCGGCTGGCGACCATCACGACATTCATCTGCCGAATCCGTCGTTCTATCCACTGGTCGCGTCGATTGGGTTGTTCCTCGCGGCATTTGGACTGATCTTCAGCTACCCACGGGTTCCGGTCGGCACCGCCGATCTGCCGCTGATGAGCCTCGCCGGGGTGCTGGTGTTGATGATCGGCATCTTCGGTTGGTCATTGGAGCCCGCGAGCTGACCGGGCTCAGGAGCAACGAGCCGGCTTACTATCTGAAGTCGTAGGCCTTACGCCTGGAGGACGCGAACGTGGCAACCACGGCACACGACGTCGAGCACGCCGGTGGCATCGGAGCCGGGACTGCTCACGGACACGCTGAGCACCCTCCGACCAGTACCGGGCTTGATCACCGCAAACTGCTGATGTGGGCGTTTCTGGCTTCGGATTGCATGTTCTTCGCCTCGCTGATCGCGACCTACGTGATCTATCGAAATCACTCACAACAGCTTGGTCTCGGTCCGTTCCCAAACGAGGTGCTGGACATCCCCTACACCTCGATCAGTGCGGCGGTGCTGCTGTTCAGCTCGCTGACGATGGTGCTGGCGTTGGCGGCGATTCAGCGTAACGACGTGCGAGGGCTGCGGGTCTGGCTCGGGGCGACCTCGGTGCTTGGCATCATCTTCCTCGGCGGGCAGTATTTCGAGTTCAGCGAGTTCTATCAGGTTGAGGGATTGAGTCTGCGGAGCAACATGTTCGGCGCCTCGTTCTTTACGCTGACGGGGTTGCATGGTACGCATGTTGCCATTGGCGTCATCTGGCTGCTCTCACTGCTCTTCGTCTCACTGCGCGGCGGCATCAGCCAGAAAGACAGCTTGAATGTCGAGATTGCCGGGCTCTACTGGCACTTTGTCGACATCGTCTGGATCGTGATCTTCACCCTCGTCTACCTCATCCCGTACGATGAAGGGGAGGTGACCGAGGGCGCGGAGGAGGCGATGGTACGACTCTGGCAAGCGGTCCCGTTCGTCTAAGCGCCAGCTAGCGTGGCCAGGGAAGGAAAAGGACGTGCAATCGATTAGCCGGGGTGACGACGGTTATAGCCACGGGCCTGGGACTCAGCCGGGCACCGACCACCTGGTGGATGAGCACGAGGGCCATCCGGGGGAGCGAACCTATGTGAAGGTCGCGGTGATCCTCGCCGTGGTAACGGCGTTGGAGGTCGCGGTCTATTACATCGATGCACTCTCGGACGTCCTGGTGCCCATCTTGGCGGTGCTCTCGATTGGCAAGTTCGTCGCGGTCGTCGGCTATTTCATGCACCTCAAATTCGATGACCGCCGCTTCACCTGGGTATTTCTCACCGGGTTGCTCATAGCGGCTTCAATCGTGGCCGCGCTGGCCGCGATGTTCGTGTACAACGACTACGAGGCCTTTCCATAACGAGACGCGAGTTTGGTGGCAGACCGCTGAAGCTGAAGGCGCCAGGGCTTTCGACGGAGTGGGTATGACCCTGAGCGATATGCACTTGCCCTTCTTCCATGTCTCTGCCGAGCCGCCGTCGGGGTTTCTCTCCTCGCACTGGCGGCTAGAGCCGTCCCTGGCGATCACCGTGGTCGCCCTCGTCGCGGGGTATCTCCTCTGGATTGGCCCGATCCAAACGCGAGCGCGCGGTTCTGGCGAGGAGCGATCGGTCCGCCCTGGGCAGGTTGCGGCGTTCCTCGCCGGTTGCGCGGGGCTCTTGGTGGCGTTGGGGCCGCCGATCGACGACTGGTCGCAATACTTCCTCCTCAGTGCCCACATGGTGCAGCATCTGCTCTTGACCCTGTTCGTCCCCCCGATGCTCTTGCTCGGGATCCCGGAGTGGATGTGGGAACGAACGATGCGAGCGGGGTGGGTGAGACGCGCCGGCTATGTCTTGACCCGGCCAGCGGTCGGGTTCTTGTTGGCCGCGCTGGCGATCGTGGTCTGGCACCTTCCTCCCTTCTACGTTGCCGCCCTGCGCTCGGAGCCAGTTCACATCCTGGAGCACCAGGCATTCCTCTTGACCGGGTTGCTGGCATGGTGGCCGCTTGCGGGGTCATTCGCTGCCTGGCCACGCTTGTCGCCTCCGCTCCAGTGTCTCTATCTGTTCCTCTCGACGATTCCAGCTGGGGTCGTCGGCGCGGTGATCACCCTGGCGGACCCTGGCCTGTACCCCCCCTACGGCGATGCACCCCGGCGGCTATGGGGGCTGAACGTGGCCACGGATCAAGAGATCGCCGGATTGCTGATGTGGGTCGGCGGCAATACGATCTATCTTCTCCTCATCACGGTGATCTTCTTGCGCTGGGCCGCGCGCGAGGAGGCCCGGGATCGACAGCCCACTCCAATGACGCGAGGATCGGCGGGCTCACGACCGTAACCTGGCCCGGTCCACACCGTCGGATAGCGCCGGCCATGCCGCGATCAGCCGTTCAGCCATATACTAGGCGGGACAGGCCGTCGCGTGATCTTCCCAAATCACGTCACGCACGCGCGTCGCCGCCGCTCGATGCCAGGCGTAAAGACGAGAACCGGGGGCTTGCCCATGGTCGCAACAACGCCGCCCAGGCGCCCGAGGACGCGGCGTCGGACTGACCGCGAAGAGCCGCGCGAGCCGGCGGTAGTGGATGACCATGTCGCTGCTTGGGCATTCGTGTGGGTTCTCTTCGTGTTCAAAATGGCCACCGTCTTTCTGATTTGGTGGTCATCGCGGTCGTACGAGACGGGCGTCTTTCTCGTCGCGACCACGTGGTTCTGGGCAGCAATCCCGATCATCGCCTGCGCCGCGCCGATCACCTTCCGATGGCGACTAATGAAGGCGCGGAAGCGTCGCGCGCAACTCCAGCGGAGCGAGTGGTTTGTTGACGATGCGTCACCCGTGGTCACTCCGGGGCCAGGATCGCCGCGTCCCCGGTAGGGTGTCCCTACCGCGACTGGGATTGTGAGACCGAGCTCCAAGCCGCGATCCCCCAAGGGACAAGACACGTAGGCACGCTGCGCCCGGGTGCAGAATGGTCATCCGGATTCCTTATGCTGCCGTAGAGTCTTATGCACGGTCAGCATATCGACGGTCATGGACGCACGCATGGCCGGTGCTGGCTTCCGAGCCACGGACGAGAGGAGCCGTGAAGCGTGGAGACCAAGGGACGTGGTAGGAGGACAGCCTTCGGGACTTTAGGATCGGTCGTGTTCGTTGTGGCGGCACTCTAGGGTGGGCAGGTGTTTGGAGTGGGCGCCCACGAGGGTGAGCCCCATCCGGCGCATATCCACACGGGAACATGTGGCGAACTGGGTGATGTTGTGGTCCCACTGGACCAGCTCGCACTCGCTGACGGTGAGGGGACAGGGCCGGAATCTGCCCGCGCGGCCGACGTGAGTGAGACGACCGTCAATCTGGCGCTGACCGATATCATTGCGGGTGGCCACGCGATCAACGTTCACGAGAGCGAGGCGAACATCGGCACCTACATCGCCTGCGGTGACATCGGCGGCGTGGTTGTCGAGGGCCGGCTCATCATCGGTCTTGGTGAGCTCAATGATTCCGGGTACACCGGGGTCGCGGTTCTCGAAGAGAACGGTGACCAGACGGACGTCACGGCGTACGTACCCAGGTCGGACGATGGTGAAGGAGCGAGCGGCACGCCCGCGGCTGCCGGTGAGACGGCTGAATCGGCGGAGGAAGTCGCGGTGGAGATCGTGAGTTACACGTTTCCAGAACAGCTAGAGGTTGCCGCCGGCACGACAGTAACCTGGACGAATATGGACAGTGTTCCGCACACCGTGACATCGAATCCAAATGGTGATGCTTTTCAGTCCGGGGCCCTTAGGGAAGGCGAGACGTTCACCTTCACCTTCACCGAGGCGGGAACGTACGAGTATTTCTGTGAGTTCCACCCTGGGATGAAGGGAACGGTCGTCGTAACGTAGGCGTTGGTTGTTTCCCGAGACGAGGTGGCCTGAGACCGGGCGATGCACCGCATCGCCCCTCTCGTAGGGGCCATCTGGGAGCCGGGGCATCCGCCAACGCCACACGTTCGCGTGGGCGAGGCCGGGTGCATCGCCATGCGCCCCTACGACGCGCCAGGCTCGAAGGCCCCGCTCATCTCCCAGCCGCCATGGTTCCCACCATCCGTCCATGGTACGACGTAGGGCACGACGCGCCATGCCCGGCCTCCCGCCCTGTCAGTGCTTTCCCGACACACTCACATGCGGACTCCGTTCGATCCGGTGCGGTATCGCATCCTAGTCGTTCGGCCCTTCGTGAATGATGGCTTCCAGCTGACCGGCACTCAGAAGGTGGGCAAAAGACATGCTTCGTAGTCGACCGCGCGTCGTGTTTGGCTCACGAGTGCTTCACAGATATGCCGCACGCTTGAGGATTGGAGCGCCTCCCGGACGGCATCCTGCACCGCTTCGAGCTGTTTGGTCCAGTGTTCGGCGTCAGCAGAATCGATTCGAGGACAAACGGGGAGAACCAGTGTGACCATGCTAAACTTTCAGGACATATAGGAGCTCGTGCTGAGTCGTCGTGCAACCATTCGCCTAGACGGCGTAGCATGAACCGGTGATGTGCGGGGCCGCGTCCCCGTCTGCTACGCCCGCCGCGCCATCGCGCGCCGCGTGCGGGAAAGAGCCATTGGGACAACGATGAGCAATGCTGGCCGAGCGACGCGGTTTCAGACCTACGATCTCACGGCGTTTCATGGACCCAACGCGGGTTACGTCCTTGATCTGTACGAGCGCTTTCGAGCAAACCCGGATGACGTCGATCCAGACGCTCGGGCCTTCTTCGCTTCCCTTGACCCCTCCTCGCTGAGACGCCTCACCAGCTCTCCAAATGGGATAACGCCCCCGGCCGCGGCTGGAGTGAGTGGCGTGGACGTGGCAAAGGTGGTTGGCGCGGTCGAACTCGCGCTCGCGATCCGGGAGTATGGTCACCTGGCCGTCCGGCTCGACCCGCTGGGCAGCGATCCCCTCGGTGCGCCGGAGCTCTTGCCCGGTGCCCACGGGCTCAACGAAGAAGATCTCGCGGCCCTTCCGGCCTCGGTTGTCGGTGGACCGTCCACCGAGGGTGCCGCGAATGCCGCCGAGGTTATTGATCGGTTGCGGGAGATCTACATCGGTACGGTTGGCTATGATCTCGATCACATTCAGATTCCGGCCGAGCGCCTCTGGCTACGAGATGCCGTGGAGAGCTGCCGCTTCGCGAAGCCGATGAGCCCCGAGACGAAGCGATCCTTGCTCTCGCGTTTGACCCAGGTCGAGACCTTCGAACGCTTCCTGCATCAGACGTACCTGGGCCAAAAGCGGTTCTCCATCGAGGGGAATGACATGTTGGTCCCGATGCTGGACCACATCATCCAGGGCGCCGCCGCCGAGGGGGCCCGCGAGGTAGTCATGGGCATGGCCCACCGGGGGCGTCTCAACGTGCTGACCCATGTGCTGGGCAAGCCGTACGAGGCGATCCTCACCGGGTTTGAAGGGGGTAGGCGGCGCTCGGAAACGGCTGCCTCTGATGTCTCAGATGACAGCACGGGAGATGTGAAATACCATCTCGGCGCGAAACTCGCACGGGATAAAACGACTGGCCAAGTGCATGAAGTTCCGATCGTTCTCGCGCCAAACCCCAGCCATCTCGAAGCGGTGGATCCGGTTGTCGTTGGGATGGCACGCGCCAGCCAGGACGATCGGAGCGCGGCGGGCGCACCAGCCCGCGATCCGCGGGCTAGCTTGGCGATCCTCCTCCACGGTGATGCCGCGTTCCCTGGACAAGGCGTGGTCGCTGAAACGCTCAATCTCTCGGGCCTGAAGGGCTACACCGTTGGTGGCACGATTCATATCATCGTGAATAATCAGATCGGGTATACGACCGACATCGAGGATTCCCGGTCGACCCTTTACGCGAGCGATCTCGCCAAGGGATTCGAGATCCCGATCGTGCACGTTAGCGCGGACGACCCGGAAGCGTGCTTGACGGCGAGCCGGATGGCCGTGGCGTATCGTGAGGAGTTCGGGAAGGATTTCCTGATCGACTTGGTTGGGTATCGGCGGTGGGGACACAACGAGGGCGATGAGCCCGCCTTCACGCAGCCG
>DASYWB010000175.1:0-4119 GCA_035936495.1 Thermomicrobiales bacterium | reverse complement strand
GCTCAAGCAATCCAACATCTTCCGCGACCCGGACAACGCCGGCACGCTGATCATGGATGCCAACGACCTCGAGCGCGAGCGCGGAATCACGATTCTTTCCAAGAACACCGCGATCGTCTACGGCGACGTCAAGATCAACGTCATCGACACACCCGGCCACGCTGACTTCGGAGGCGAGGTCGAGCGCGTTTTGAGCATGGCCGACGGCTGCCTGCTGCTCGTCGATGCGGCGGAGGGCCCGATGCCGCAGACGCGGACGGTCCTTGCCCGGGCGCTGGAGATCGGGCTCCGGCCGATCGTCGTCGTGAACAAGATCGATCGCGGCAACGCCCGGATCGACGAAGTGGTCGAGCTGATCAACGACCTCTTTCTCGACCTGGCGGTCGAATCATCCCAGCTCGAGTTCCCGATCCTGTACGCGATCGGCCGGGCAGGCCGTGCCGGGTTCACCCCGGAGGATCTCGCCTCCGACCTGCGGCCGCTGCTGGAAACGATCCTCGAGGTCGTGCCGGCACCGGTGGTCGAGCCGGACGCCCCGTTCCAGATGCTGATCACGTCGCTTGACTACGATGCCCACCGTGGCCGGATCGCGATCGGCCGCATCAAGCGCGGTCAGGTCCGCGCCGGGGATATCGTCTCGATCGTGTCGGAGACGGGCGAGCCTTCCCGGCAACGGGTGACCTCCCTCCAGACCTTCGTGGGGCTTGGGCGCCAGGAAATCGAGATGGCCGAGGCGGGCGAACTGGTGGCGATCACCGGCTTCGCCGACGCGAAGATCGGGTCGACCTTGACCGATCCGTCCGTTCCCGAGCCGCTCAAGGCGGTGGCGATCGAGGAGCCGACCCTGAAGCTGACCTTCGGCGTCAGCACGTCGCCGTTCGCGGGCCGTGACGGGCAGTACTCCACCTCGCGCCAGCTTGGCGAGCGACTCCAGCGCGAACTGGAGACGAATCTCTCGCTGCGCGTGGAGCCGACGGACCAGCCGGATGTGTTCTCCGTCGCCGGGCGTGGCGAGCTGCACCTTTCGGTCCTGATCGAGACGATGCGGCGGGAGGGCTACGAGTTCCAGGTTTCGCGGCCGGAGGTCGTCACCCGGCGTGACGATCATGGCCAGCTTTTGGAGCCGGTCGAGCACCTCGTGATCGACGTGACGGAGGAGTTCGTCGGCCAGGTGACGGAGTTGACCGGGAGCCGCCGGGCGCGGATGCTCGACATGGTGAACGATGGCCGCGGCAATGTCCGGCTGGAGTTCGCCATCCCGACCCGTGGCCTGATCGGCCTGCGCAACGCGATGCTGACGGCCACCAAGGGCAACGGCACCATGTCGTCACGCCTGATCGACTTCGAGCCGTGGATGGGGCCGATCCAGCAGACCCGGAGCGGAGCCCTGGTAGCCTCCGAGTCGGGTACCGCCCTGGCGCACGGGCTCGCCAATGCCCAGGAGCGGGGGATCACGTTCATCGAGCCGCAGACCGAGGTCTACGAGGGAATGATCGTCGGCCAGAATCCCCGGCCGACCGACCTGGCGGTGAATGTCTGCCGTGCCAAGAAACTGACGAACATGCGGTCCAGCACCGCCGACATCTCGGTTCGCCTCACCCCGCCGACGTTGCTCAGCCTGGAGCAGTCGCTGGACTTCCTGGCAGACGATGAGTTGCTGGAAGTGACGCCAAAGGCCTTCCGGCTGCGCAAGCGCCTGCTCTCGCAGGATGAGCGCGCGAAAGCGAAGAAGAACGCGGCCCAGGCGACTGGCTGACTCACGCTGCAGGTGGACCTCATAGGTCATCCACCTGAAGAGCCGCGAATGTGCCGCGAGGTATGGCGTGGGCTTTGGCGACCACGGGCAGACACACAGGTCTGCCCCTACAAGTTCTTGCAGGAACCGCCGGCTGGGGACGGCCCATGGTATTGATGGGCAAGGCATGCTCAGGTAGGTATTCCGGTGATTACTCGCGAGGTGCCGCTTGCCGGGGTTCGAGCGATCACCAGGACGCCTCCACGGGTGCTTGCAAGCCGTCGTCCTTTGGCGCGTGCGCATGGTGGTGGCGCCAGATCAGCTTGCCTTGCGCTTTTTGCCCTTCGCCCCGGGACGAGCGTCCTGCTGCCCGTCAGGGCTCTCGGCGGCGTCGAGGTCGCCCGACTCGTGATTCCCGTAGGTCGTGGACGTCGCGCTCTCGACCCCGGCCAGCATGGCGAAGATCGCAGAGACACGTTGTGGCCGGACGACGAAGGTGCCGCGGCCTTCCTGCGTGACGAGGTCCGCCGCCTGGAGGACATTCAGGTGGTGGTACGCGGCGCCGGTCGTCCCGAGGTCGAGCGCGGCGACGAGGTCCGCCGCGGATGATGGCCGGTCGAGGATCGCCTTGAGGATCAGGAGGCGTTGCTTGTGTCCCACCGCCGCGAGGATCCGGGCGACAAGGTCATCATCGACGGCAAGCAGGTCCGATGCGCTCCGTTCCAGTTCCCAGCGGTACTCCCGCGAGCCGTTGCTGTCCACGTAATAGCCGCGCGTGCTGACGATTCCCTGGTTGCCGGCCGCGCCAGCGCGCTCGGCGAGGTCGGTTGCGACCGGACTTGCCTTGTTCGCGCCACCGGCAGCGGCGCCGTTGGCCGCAGCAGCGGCGGCGCTCTGCACGGTGACATGGTCGCGGAGTGCCCAGACGGCTTCGGAGAGACTTTGCAGGTCGCCCCGCAATGCGTCGATCTCGTTCTTGGCCTTCTTTGCGCACATCCGCTCATCCCCCTGGCGCTGAACCGTGCCGCGCGTCACTCTATGTTTGGAAGTACCTAGGATCGTAGACGGGCTGTACCGTCGTGTCAAGATCGCCGTACCTGGCTCAGGCTTAGGGTGAGCCGGACCAGAGCGTGGCGGCGACTCGCTCGGGATCATCGGTGATGATCCCTCCCAGACCGGCCGCCACCAGATCGGGCACCGACTCCAGCCTTTCCAGGCGCGAGAAGACGATCAGGTGATGCTGCTGGGCGAGGCGGATCAGATCCGGCGTAATCACTCCCCAGGGCACGCTCACCCCATGCGCCCCGGCGCGCTGGGCATCGCCGAAGTAGGCTTGGCGGGCCGTCGCCGTCCAGCCGGCGGGTCGCAGGAGCGTGCACCGGAGCTCCGGCAATTGGCGCTTGGCGGTGAAGACATCGACGTGGTGCTCGAGCCAGAGCCAGGTCCGGCCCGGGTCGCCGTGGCGCTCGATCGTGCGAAGGACTTGGCGCAGCGCTCCCCGGTCCTTGAGATGAAGCGCCGGTTGAAGGGCATCCGGCATGATCTCGAGGACCTTGCGCAGGGGAGCCAGGCGTTCCCGGTCCTCGCTGTCCCGGAGGCGCAGTCGCCGCAGGGCAAAGGACGGCCAGAGGCGGACCAGGCCGTGACCGTGGGTGGTACGGCCGAGCAGTGCATCGTGCATCACGAATGGCCGGCGGTCGAGGCTGATCCGGACGTCCATCTCAACCAGATCGGCCCCGGCGGCGACCAGCCTGGCCAGCGACGAGCGGGCGTTTTCGAGCGCACCGGGTGTCAATGCGCGGTGGGCAACGATCATCGGTCGGGTCATGGTGATGATGCCCTCGCAGGTCGCCCGGCCTCGTGAAGCCCGGGCGATTCAATGGTCGGACGGCTGGAGTTCCCCGGTTGATGCCCCGAATTCCCCGGTCACCGCCGGGTTCTTGCCCTTGAAGAGGGCGAACAGCAGCCACAGCGAAGGAATCAGGAAGAGCTCTCCGACAGCATAGACGACAAGGGCCGCCTTCATCATCGCCGGAGTTGCCGCCGCCGTCGCGTAGTCGAGGTCCGGCACGATGAGATAGGGGTACTGGGCCAGCGCCCAGCCGGCCAGCATCACGGCGACCCCGGCGATCGCGGACACCCGGCCAAGGGCGTTCCGGCGGGACCAGACCGCCCAGAGGGCGACGAGCCCGAGGACCGCGGTGGCCGGAATGAAGGTCCACGTCTCGCGGCTGACCAGCCCGTACCAGATCTCCGGGGCCTCCGACCGGGCGATCGGAAGCGCCAGCGTGCCGAGGACCGCGAAGGCGGCCGCGGCGGCAAGTGCCCGGCGGCGGAAGTCCTCCTGGAGTTCGCCCTCCGTCTCGATCGTGAGGTACACCGCC
>DASYWB010000174.1:0-3548 GCA_035936495.1 Thermomicrobiales bacterium | reverse complement strand
GGCAAAGACTGTATCGGTACGGGCTCCTATGCCGATGACAACGGCCACGGCACGCACGCGGCCGGCACGGCCGCCGCTAAGGACAACAACACCGGAGTGGTTGGTGTCGCGCCGGGCGCTCGCTTGTGGGCGGTCAAGGTCCTTGCCGCGAACGGCAGCGGCAGCTACTCCTCGCTGATCTGCGGCGTCGATTGGGTGACCCAAAACGCGGGAACCATCGGCGTCGCGAATTTGAGCCTGGCGGGCACCGCGCCGTCCAGCACGTGTACGGCCGACCTCCAGAGCACGGACCCTTTTCACGAGGCAATCTGCCGGAGCGTCAACGCCGGTGTGACCTACGCGGTCGCCGCCGGGAACTCCTCGGCCGATGCGTCCGCGTACGTCCCAGCGAGCTTCAATGAGATCATCACCGTCTCGGCGGTCAATGACCAGGATGGGAAGCCGGGCGGAGACTCTTTCGCGAGCTTCAGTAACTATGGCTCCGCCGTGGATATTGCCGCGCCGGGCGTGGGGATTCTTTCGACGCTGAACACCGGCGGCTACGGCAAGATGAGTGGTACGAGCATGGCCAGCCCTCATGTCGCGGGTGCCGTGGCTCTGGTCATCGCGGCGCAGGGACGGATTGGACCCGCGGGGGTGAAATCGGCGCTGCTCTCGTCTAGGGAGCAGACAGCGCTCACGGGCGATCCCGACGGAATCTCGGAAGGAATTCTCGCGGTCGGTAATGGATACGCGCCGGGTTCACCGACGCCAACACCGACGGCGACCCCGCAAGCGACCGCGACGCCGACGAGTGGAACGACGACTGGTAGCAAGCTGAGTATCGTTGGTGCAACGCGCAGCAGCGGGTCGACCTCGCCCCTCTACGCGTACGATAACAACACGACGACCTCGTGGTATACGACGACGTCCACTGCCCCCACCTCGGCTTACATCACCCTTGATATGGGCGCGGTACGGACGCTGAGCTCGATCCGATGGCAGTTCCGGGTCTCGGGCTATGCGGACCGGATGTACATCCAAATCTCCAGCACCGGGACGAGCTGGTCGACGTTGGGGACTCGGACTAACGCGACGGCCGGGACATGGCAGAGCTTGAGCACGACCGCCTCGGCGCGCTATGTCCGGTTCTACTTCACGAATCCGAATAAGGATCCGCGGCTGGGCTACCTGGCCGAGGTGGAGGTCTACGGCTCCGGTACCACAACCAGTGCGACGAGTGTCGATACGACGGCGACGCCAGGCGTGACGTCGACGGCCGAGTCAACTTCGACCCCGACATCAACCGCCACGGCCACCTCTACCATAGCGCCGACAGTCACCGCCACAGTGACGCCCACGGAGACCGCTACCATGCCGGCGACGGAGGAGCCGAGCGCGACGCCGGAGGCGCCTACCTCTACGCCCACGGCGACACCGACGGAGACGCCCATTGAACTGGTGGTGGAGAGCCCGACCGCGAAGTTGACCGCTCCGCTTGCCGGTGCCGGTTTCGGCACGGCGACGGTCGCAAACACCGGTGGTGCTGGAGGGAACTGCCGGGTGGAGCCGAATACCGACGCGCTGATTGTCGCCGTCCTACCGGAGGGAACGGTCGTCGAGCTGACGGGGTCGGTAGAGGGTGAGTGGCAGCCGGTGGTCTGCGAGGGGCAGGCGGGCTACGTCAATGCCGCCTATTTGGTGCCGGGCGACGGCGAGCGGCTCATCGAGCCAACGGCGACTCTCGCCATTGACCTGGCCATCGAGCCAGCTCTCTCTGAGCCGGTGGGTCCGCCGGGCATGACGCCGACCCCGACGCCAGCGGGACCGACGCCGTTCCCCATCTTCGCGAGCGGCCAGACCGAGAATTCCAGTTCCTCTCGCCTTGTCTGGGATGGGGATCCGACGACGTACTGGGTTACGGTCACCGGTATAGAGGAGGAGGTCGCGGCCTTCACGCTCGACCTCGGGGAGATCAAGCCGGTCGGCGAGGTCCGCTGTGTGTATGCCGCTGGCGATCTTGGGGGCGGCCTGAGCATCCAGTTCTCGGAGGATGAGCGAAACTGGGAAACCGTTGAGCAACCGGGCGGTACCCCCGTCGGGGTGTGGCAGGAGGAGAGGGTCAACGTCGCCGCGCGCTATATCCGATTCCACTTCACGAACCCCTACGGCACCTCCTACCTTGGTGGGATCGGCGAGGTGGAGGTCCTGCCCGCCGATGGCTCAGTGCGGCCCCTGGTCATCGATCCGCCGACGCCTGAGCCGACACCTGGGCCGACGGCGGAGCTGACTGAGCCAACGGTTGCCATGGAGAGCGAGCCGGTACTTGAATCGGGGCGGGACGGCACCGTCCCACCGACCGAGGAGACCGTGCCCCTGGCGGAAGAAGAGACGCCGCCTAGTGACGACAGCGAAGGCTTAGGCTAGCCGGCGGTCGAGGATGACGAGGAGAAAGAGGCGGGGAGAGGCGTCTTTCTCCTCCTCGTCGTCCACGTGTAGAGACCGTGCGGTAAGGCTGTGCGTGTGAGCGTCTCACAGTTTTGCATGGGACACCGCTGGCCGGCACACGGCTAGTCCCTATCGCAGCACAAGGGTCGGGGAGGGGGCAGAGGTCCCGAGTTCCGTGAGGATCACTCGCCGGCCTCCACCCAGGATTCACCCGGAGTCCGTATTAGACTTCGCGGATGACCTCCCTGCTAGGCATCCCTGAGCTCTCGGAGGCGCGGCGATCCATCCTCTGCCACCGATCCTGGTGGGGCCTTCCCATCGATCCGCCAGCGATCCCGACGCTGGTTGATCTGATTCCTCATGACCTGCTTCCAAGCGAGGTAGCCGGCTTGCTTTGGAGTCTCCTGGGCCGGCGGATGCCGCTGACGGTGATCGCGCCGCATGGGGGAACCGGGAAGACCACGCTCTTGACGGCCCTCTTGTCGCTTGTTCCAGCCGACATCGCCTATCTCCTGCTCCGCGGCTGCTATGAGCCGTTCGATTTTGTGGGTGAACCAGCGATTGTCCCCTCACAAACCGCGCTGCTGATCAACGAGATCAGCCCACACTTGCCCGAATACCTCTGGGGACCGGCGGTGGCGCGTGCGCTGCGGCTGTCCCGGCGAGGATTCGCGATCTACGCGACCGCCCACGCCGAGTCGGTCTCCGGCCTGATCCGTATGTTGGCCGACCCCCCATTGCGGGCGGCGCCGCAAGACATCGCCTCGCTGGGGACGATTGTCGAGATGGACGCATGGAACGATCCCACCGCCGTGCGACGACAGGTCGCGGGTTGCCACGGTCTGACACTCGCGCGGGACGGACGTGATGTCGAGATCGTCGCTCTCGCGACGCGGCGGGATCGCGAGGCGCCGTTGCTGCTTCATCCAGAGGGGATCGTGAAATGGGAACGACGAACCTTATCCCCCGGGGTGCCGCTTGATGAAGAGACAGCCAAGCGCTCTCGGTTGATAGACGAGCTTGCGGCCCTGCTTCCCAATTTATGCCCGGGGAAAGAGTAGAATAATGCAGAGACGAACGTGGCGGTGGTTCCTCTGGCCTTCGCCCGTCGATTCGTCTCA
>DASYWB010000173.1:0-3960 GCA_035936495.1 Thermomicrobiales bacterium | reverse complement strand
ATCTCGACGAGCCGGTTCAGGTTCCGTCGAGACTCCTGATAGAGCACGGCGTATCCTCCATCGTCATACGTCGAGAGATCGGCGTCGATGGGCTCTCCAGTGGCGTACGCCGTACGCTGGGCGGTCAACCACTCGAGCGCCGCGTCGTAGCGCGCGATGAGTCTATCGTAGCGCTGGAGATTGGCGCGGATCTCGCTCCGCTTCGCCTGCTCGACCCAACGGCGTTGAAACTCGGAGACCATCCCGGGAAGCGCTCGGCGGTGACGCCGCATTGTCGCGATCAGCCGCTCCAGCTCGGCCAGCGTCTCTTCCTCCGGACCGGTGCCATCGCCGATCTGGCGGAAGAGCGCGCGGATTCGCCTCGTCATCTCCACCTTGTCGACGGCAAAACAGATCTGATAGATCGTGAACGCGAGATCGTGACGGATCCCGTCATCAGCAATCTGGCCGAGGTAGGGCGAGAGGGCTTCCGCCGCGGCCTTCGCTTCGGCGGTCACCTCCACGCACGCGAAGTCGGCGACCGGTCCGGTCAGCGGCTCTTCCCAGAGGGCCATCGCGGTGTTCCACGTCACCATCCAATTTGGTTTATTGCTCATGGCGCAGCCGAGCCGGTACAGTGCCTTTGCCAGCGCGCCGGACGCGTCGCCGTAGAACTGAAGGGAGAGCGCCGGCTGGAACTCCACATGAGGGGTTGCGCTCCCGGTCCAACCGCACTCCGCCGCCCAGAGGTAGGGATACCACGCGTGCGACAGTTGCTGGTAGTGCCCGCCATCGCCCCAGTCCGTCATGACCATGCCCTCGGCACCCGCCTCGACGCCGTCCCGGACAAAGGTCTGGACATTCGCGACCGCGTTGTCGAGCCGGGGAAAGAGGGTCGACCAACTGGACGTGCCCGGGCAGACGTAGAAGCGTCGCTTGGCGGCCGCCAAGCGGTCCACCGAGTCGTACCGCTCCAGCGGTTCGTACCACCAATCGAGGAGCAGGATGTCATCCGGCAGATCCTCCGCGAGCTCGGGGTGATACTTGAGGACATCGGCCCAGATCGTTAGCTTACGGCCATGCTTCTCGGCAAGGTCGCGCAGCCGCTTGATATGGTAGAGGTAGACCTGGCCAATGCCTTCACGCTCGGTCAAGGCGGCGGATTGCCCTCGTCCGTAGTCGGTAGGCTCGTCAGCGTCGGCGTTGAGCCATCGTGAGGAAAAAGCGGGGAGCATGTCGCCGTAGAGCTCATCGAGGAGTTCGAATGTCTCCTCGCGGGCGGTCGCGAGAGACCACTTCCACTCCGTCTCCGCAAGGTGGGCGTAGCGCGGATTCTCCAGCATGGTCCGCTGGTGCCCGAGGGACTGCAGATTCGGCACCAGCTCTATGTGGAGCTCGCGGCAGAGCCGGTCCAATCTGATCACCTCGTCCGCCGTGATCGGGCTCGCGCCGGCGCCGATCTCCGGATGGCGAGGAAAGTCAAAGGTGTGCTCGATGTAGAGCTGGAACTGGTTGTACTTGTAGCGAGCGAGCGTTCGCACGATCTCCTCGAGCGTTTCGAGCCGCGGTACCTTCATCCGGGAGACATCTAGCATGAGACCGCGAACGGGGAGCGCCGGCGAGTCAATGATCTCCAGGCACGGCCACGAGCGGCCCGTGGCCCTCGCGATCTGGACGAGCGTTTGGACTCCGTAGAAGAGACCAGCCTCAGTGCCCGCGACGATGATCACGCGCTCCGGGCTCACGGTCAGTCGGTATCCTTGCTCGCCTATTTCGCCGGTCCATGTCCACTCGAAGATGTCCGTCGGGAAGACGTGGTCATCCCGCCTGGCCAGGATGAGCGAGATCGCCACGTCACCGGAGGGTGAGCCGGTCGGCCGCAGGGGCAGCGCAACCCCTAGGCGCTGATTGAGCCCGGCCACGAGGCTCTCAGCGGTGCGCGCTGTTGCGTCACCCGCGTCGGGCGCAAACTGGACCGGCGTCCCGCTATCGAGCAGGAACGTTCCCTCATGCTCCTCCATCTGGCGAGGTCGGGGAAGGAGGGGGAGTTGCGGCATGGACGGTTCCCTTTCGCTGCTATGTCACCAGAATGCCGGGACAGGCCACCGGCTCATGCGTCTTGGCGGATTCGTAGGCACAGAGGGCCACCTCGAGGGCCTTCAGTCCGTCCTCTCCGGTGACCTCCGGCTCGCGGTCCGCCAGGATCGCATCGACAAATGACCGGACCATCGGCGGGTCGCCACCGGCAGACCAGGGGTCTAGCCGGTAGGTTCCCTGCCGGTCGTCGAAGACGTGCACGTTCTGCTTGAATGCATCCATCGCGATCACGCCCCGGTCGCCGATCACCTCCATGGTCAACCCGCCCCAGGTGGGCCAGGTCTTGGGCCGCGTCCAGCTCGGATCGAGACTGGCAAAGATACCGTTCTCCATGGTGAGGAGCAACATCCCCACGTCGTCGACGGCGATGCCGGGATGGATCCGTGTGTCAACCTCCGCGTAGACGCGGATGATCTCCGCGTCGAACGTCCAACGCAGCAAGTCGGCGACATGGACGGTATGGTCCATCACCGCTCCACCGCCCGCCAGTGCCGGATCGGAGAACCAACCCGGTGGCATCCGGCCGTGGTTGGTCGCCATCACGGCGAGGGGCTCCCCAATCGCGCCGGCTCGTACGGACTCGCGCAGCGCGATAGCAGGTGGGCTGAAGCGCACCGGGAAGGCGGTCTGAAGGTGAACGCCGCCCCGCCGACAAGCATCGAGCATGGCGAGGGCGTCGGCGCGGGTCGTGGCGACTGGCTTCTCGCAGAGCACATGCTTGCCCGCCGCGGCGGCGGCGATGGCCTGATCGCGATGGTGCGCGTTTGCCGACGTGATGATGACCGCTCGCACGTCAGGTCGGTCCAACAACTGGCGATAATCGGCATGGTATTCGGCGCCAAACCGCGACGCCATCGCCCGACCACGCGCCTGGTCGTCGTCGGCGATGGCGACGAGCTGGGCATCGTCCATCGCGGTGAGACAGGTGGCATAGGACACGGCATGCAGGTGCGCGAAGCTGATGATGCCAATACCAAGGGTCACGCGGCACCTCGTTCCCCGCGCACGCGGCCGTCCTCGAGATGGACCGGCTGGCCAGTCTCGACACTCGTGCGGACGGCCAGGGCGAGCTCCAGCGACCGTGTTGCCTCCACGCCGTCGGTCAGAAACCGCTGGTCCTCGAGGTGCTCGAAGAAGTGGCGCAGCTCCGCGTGATATGGTCCTTCAGCCAGCGGGCTTGACGGGACGACATAACTCGCATTGGCGGTCGGCTCCGTCCGCTCGACCGTCAGCGCCGCCGTCTCATCGCTGGCGTGCCGGATCAAGCCGTCCGACCCCGCGATCTCGATGGCCGTGCGGAAGCGGCTGTGCGCCCAACTCCCCTCGACGTGGGCGATGACGCCGGTCTCGAACCGGAGGATCGCCAGCGCGTAATCCACCGTCAATTGGCGTGGCGCGGAGCTGAGCGAGTGAGCCATGACCCGCTTCACGGCACCGAAGTACCACCGCAGGGTGTCGAGGTCGTGGATCATCAGGTCGAGGATCATGCCGCCGCTTTGGGCCATGTCCGCGTACCAAGGCCGCACCGACCGGGGATGTAGGTTGAGCCGGCGTGTCCGAACGACGCCGACCTGCCCGACCGCCCCGTCTTGAAGCAATTGCTGAATCCGGGCGTACTCAGGGAAGAAGCGGACGACATGCCCGACCATGAGACCAACGCCGGCCTCACGGCAGGCCTCTACCATCGCGTTAGCGTCCTCCAACGTCAGCGCAATCGGCTTCTCACAGAAGACATGCTTACCATACTTCGCGGCCATCTCGGTCACGGCCCGATGGTGCACGGTCGGCACCGCCACGATAACGGCATCGACGTCAGCCGCTGCCATCGCCTCGTTGGGATTGGAGGTGTAGCGGGCGCCCAGCGGCTCGGCGACAACCCGGGCC
>DASYWB010000172.1:0-6061 GCA_035936495.1 Thermomicrobiales bacterium | reverse complement strand
CAAACCGGTCAGCGCCGCGAGCGGGATCATCGCAAGTGCCGCCGCGCGCCCATAGTCCGCCGCGATCAGCAGGGGACGGCGGCGGCGCCTATCGATCCAGACGCCCGCCACCAGGCCAAGCATCAGGAAGGGGAGTCGCTCGGCGGCGGTGAGCAGCCCCATCTGGCCAGGAGTCGCGTCCAAGGCCATCGCCGCCGTCAGGGGCAGAGCCAGAAGTGAGACGTGGGACCCAAGCTGGGAGATCGATTGAGCCGCCCAGAGTCGCATGAAATCGGCATTGTGGTGGAGCGAAACGTGAGCCGTGGCGCTGACGGCACCCGGGTTGGAATCGTCATGGCCCCGGCGCAACGCGCGGGACGCCCGCCAGTCCTGGAGGGACTGCCGAGCCCGGTCAATCGTTTGGAACACGTCGTGAACTCCCCATCGTTGGGGAGGGGCGATAGAGATGGTGACGCCCGCTCCCGCTGTCCTACGCGTCAAGTCTCAGGACAGCGGTGCGTCACTCATATCGGGATAGATCTCGACGGGCCGCCCCATGTTATGGGGTATCTGGATGCGACGTCGCAACACGGCATGACTCCGAGGCGAGAATAGGAGCGCGGACGGCAAGAAGACCCAGAGTCGAGGACTGTATCATGAAGATGCACCAGCCATCCCGCCGCATGCTTTGCGGGACCGCGGATCGGCGGATACACTGAACCGAAAAGACCCTGCCGGGTTGGTGGAATTGGCAGACACGCCAGCCTTAGGAGCTGGTGGCCGCAAGGCTGTAAGGGTTCGAGTCCCTTACCCGGCACCCACGGTCTCAGAAGTCGCGTATCTACGCGGGGTTTCCGGAGTGCGGGGGCCGCATTGTCACAACTTTGTCACGGGACGCTCAGGAAGCGGCCTCGCGGGCGGCGTCCATGGCCGTGTCCAGCGTATCGGTCGCTTCCCGCTGCATGCTTGGGGTGACATGGCTATAGCGATTCAGCGTCATCGCGATGTCGGCATGGCCGAGCCGTTCTTGCACGATCTTAGGATGGACGCCTGCGGCCAGGAGGAGCGTCGCGCTCGTGTGCCGCATATCGTGCAGCCGGATCGTCGGCACCCCAGCCGCCTCAATGAGCTTCTTGAAGCGGCTCATCAAACTGTTGACGTGCAGCGGACCGCGGGTCTCGTCCGTGAAGACGAAGCCGTGATCGGTCCAAACAGCCCCGAGCCGGAGCCGTTCGGCGTTCTGGGTTGACCGGAGCTTACGCAGCGCCGCGACACAGGACGCAGGGTCCGGCGGACCGCCAGGGTGCCGTGATCGAGGTCGAGGTCTTCCCACATCAGGCCCAGCAATTCGCCGCGCCGCATGCCGCAGAGCAACGCCAGGCACCACAGGGCGGCCAGGTGGGTCCTGTCGCCAAGGGCGAGCACGGGGGCGGCTTGCTTCGCGTCCCCCGTCTTCACGTCAGGAGGATGCGGTGCGTCGGTCAACTCTGAGACGTGCCCACGATCCGCCTAGGCTCACCGCGCCTGACAGCCTCGACAAGCTCCCTTCGGCGATGGCTGGTGCCCAGGTGTCGATTTGAATTCCCATCAGGTAGACGCAGCGCTCTTTGCATTCAAGTCTCCGCTGTCGGACGGTATATTGCTTGCTGACGAAGTTGGCCTCGGCAAGACGATCGAGGCTGGGCTCGCGCTTTCGCAACACCGGGCAGGGCGAATGCGCCGACTTCTCATGATCACGCCAGCGAATCTCCGCGAGAAGTGGTGTCAAGGGCTCACCGAAAGGTTCTTCCTTCCTTGCGAAATCCCTGATTCGGGATCGTACAACCCCGGTTGTGCGTGCTCTGTTCGGCAAGCGCCGCGCCGCCGGGGAGGGTGTTGACGCGGGAGGCGAAGAACAGCGCGATCAGGGCGACGAGCGTGGCGCTGAGGGCGAGGGCAGGGGTGTAGCCGGCGCGGGTGACGATCTGGCCGAAGAAGAGGGCGCCGAGGGACTGGCCGAGGAAGAGGAAGAAGGCGAAGAGGGCGACGGCCGTGCCGCGGGCATCGGGGGCGAGCTCGGTGGCCTTCGTTTGGAGTGTGCTGTGGAGCATGTAGAAGCCGATGCCGGTGATGACGACGAGGGCGGGGATCGGTTGCCAGGCCGGGGTGAAGGCGATGGCGAGATAGGCGGAGATGATGAGGCTGCCGCCGAGCAGCACCAGGCGGCGCTCGCCGAGCCGGGGTAGCAGGCGGCCGATGATGCGCGCGTAGATGATCCCGCCGACGCCGAATCCCGCCAAGATCAGGCCGATGGCGGCGAAGGGCAGGCCGTAGCGGTCTCGCAACGACGCCCCGACGTAGACGAATCCGCCGAAGAAGCAGAGGCCCTCCAGACAGACCGTCACGAGCACGACGCGGGCGGCGGATTCGCGGAGGACAGCAATGTACGGCCGCGCGTACCGCTTGACCGTGCGGGGGCCTGGTTCAGCGGTCTCGGTTACCGGCGGGAGGGGCTGGCGGCGGGCAATGCGGCCGAATTTGAGACCGACGCCGAGCGCCGCAAGCCCGTAGGCGAGGAAGATCAGTCGCCAGCTGAGCACGTCGGCCACGGTTGCGCCAAGGCTGGCGCCAAGGATCTGGCCGAGGGCGATGGCGGAGAGGTAGCGTCCGAGCGCGGCTTGGCGTTCGCCGTAGGGGACCGTGTCACCGATGTATGCAAGGCTGAGTGGGATCAGGGCGGCCGCGGCGACGCCGGTCAGGAAGCGGAGCGCGATCAGAGTCTCAAGGCTGGCGGCGGCGGCGCAAACGGCGGTGCCGACGGCGAACGCGAGGATCGCTATCGACATAATTCTAAGCTTACCGGCACGATCGCCGAGTGGGCCGTAGACGAGTTGAAAGACGCCGTAGGGGAGGGTGTAGGCGGAAATCGTGAGTCCGGCGGCGGCGATGCTCGTGTTAAACGATGTGGCGATCACCGGCAGCAACGGGTCGATGACGCGGGCGTCGGCGACGACGAGAAAGCCGAGCATACCGAGGACGCCGATTGGCACAGCTTGGACAACCGCCTGGGCGTCCGTCGTTGTCGTGGTGGCGCTCTCAGTCACCGACGGTAACGAGGTCCGGCATCCGTGCCTGCCGGGGCTCGGCCGGGGGTAGGGAGACGACATAGGCGGTGGTCAGCCCCGGTACTTCCAGGATTTCCTCGAGGGCCTCGGGCGGGATCTCGTCGTCGACGTTCGTGACCATGATCGCTTCGCCACCACGCTGGTGGCGGCCGACTTGCATCCCAGCGATGTTGACGTTGTGGCGCCCCAATATCGTGCCGAGATGACCGATCACGCCGGGCTGATCGACGTGATGGGTGATCAAGACGTCTCCTGCCAGGGCCCGCTCTAGTGAGAAGCGGTCGACCTCGACGATACCCGCGCTTGTCAGATCCCAGTTGAGCGTCACCCGGTGCGGATTGACGGCTCCCGCTTCCAACGTGAACGCCGGCATCCGGTTCGGATCGACGTCGCCGGAGATGGTGCGGACGGTCATGCCGAGCTCGCCCGCGACCAGCTTGGCGTTGACCGGGGTGACGCGGCGGTCGGCCCACCGCCGCAGGGCCTCACTCAGCGCCGCGCCCAGCACGTGTTCGGCCACATCCTTGGGCGCCTGACCATGGACGACCAGCTGAAAATGGCTTGGTACCTTTGGTTCCAACACCGCCAACAACTTCCCAGCGGCGCAGGCGACGGTGGTGAGGCGCCGGAGGGCAGGCGCTTCTAATGAGGCGCCGGGCATGTTGACCGCGTTTGGTACGGCCTCTCCCCGCAATGCCGCGAGCGTCGTCGTGCTAATCACCTGACCGACCGCCGCGAGCGCCTCGGCGCTGGAGCCTCCCGTGTGTGGCGTCAAGACGACATTCGGCAGCCCGAAGAGCGGGCTGGTGGTCGTTGGCTCCGAGGGAAAGACATCAACGCCCGCGCCCGCGATCCTCTCGTCACGCACCGCCGCCGCGAGCGCATCTTGATCGACCACGTCGCCACGCGCGCAGTTGAGGACGATGGCCGACGGCTTCAACCGCTCGATCGCGACCGCGTCGAGCATATGGAAGGTTTCAGGTGTCGAGGGAACATGGTAGGTGACGACATCGGATCGCGAGAGCAGCGTTGGGTAGTCCACCGGGGTGACGCCGAGCTCACGGAACCGCTCGGGGCCGACGTGGGGATCGTAGCCGATCAGCTCCATCTCGAAGGCGCGGAGGCGGCGGGCGACGACGGAACCGACGCGACCCAAGCCGACGATACCCGCCACCCGGCCGCGCAGGTCGATCGGCCGCACGTGCTTCCGTTGCCACTGTCCCGCGTGGGTCGTCTCGTTGGCGAATGGAATCTGCCGGGTCAGCGCGAGGAGGAGCGAGATCGTGTGCTCGCCGGCCGAGGTGGCATTGGCGCCGGGGGCATTGAGGACGAGGACCCCGGCTTCGGTGGCCGCCGCCAGGTCGATGGTATCGACGCCGACACCGGCCCGGGCGATCACGCGGAGACGAGGGCCAGCCTTCAGCACGTCCCGCGTCACCTGGGTCTCACTGCGGACGACCAGCGCGTCGGCGTTGCCCAGCACCGCCAGCAGGGCGGGGAGATCGGTGCCATCGACGTCGATCAGGTCGGCCTCGGCGGCGAGCGTGGCGCGAGCATCGGGGTGGATGGCGTCGCTGATGACGATCCGGGGCCGAGCGAGCGCTTGATCAGAGGACTGAGGGGCTCCGGCGACATATCCGTGTAGTGATGCCGGTGTTTCCGCTGCCGTTAGCAAGTCAGCAAGGTGTTCCAGATTCCGCGCTGGCATGATCCCGGCGGGAAGCACCATGCCGTTGGTCTCGGCGTTGACGAGATAGCACGTCATGCCGGCGGCGGCATAGGCCTTGGCGTGACGGACGCTGTCTTCGACCGCGCACTGGCAGCCCAGAGCTTGAGCGACGCCGACTTTGTCGTCGGCAAAGAAGATCTCGACCGCCGGCAGCCCGTGTTTCCGCAGCCAATTCACGGTCGGCTCCGTGGACGAGCGCGGCCGCGCGGTGATGATGACGACGTTGTGCTGTCCGGTGATCTCGACGACGCGCTCCAGGAAGGCGACGGCCCCTGGCGCGATGCTGAGCTTGGTGGCGGGACCGTCCGAGCCGTAGACCCATTCCCTCACGGCCTCGGGGACATTGAGGCCGGCACTGTCGACGAATGCTCGCTCGGGGAGGTCGAGGCCGAAGCGATCGCACGCCGCTCGGGACAGCGGCCGCGGATGTTCTGTCAGCACACCGTCAAGGTCGACGGCGATACGGCAATCCGGGGTAAGGCGAAACGGCGTGGCCAACGAGGACCCCTTTCGTGAGGCGGTCGGCAACGCGGTGCAACGCATCCGGTCCCGCCGGTCAAGCCGCCTCGACGCGGCCGCTAGCTGGGTCCGGGCGCGCTTCGCCGCGCGGCGGATGAGAAGAGGGCGACAGGGGGAGCGTAGCACCGTCGTCACGTTGATTCAACGATTGAAACCATAACTTGGCAACGGCGTGACGCCTAGTACAGGCGCGCCTTGTCCAGTTGGGGACCCATCAGGTCGAGATCGCCATTGAGGTAATGTCGAAGGTTGGCGATGAAGCGTTCGGTGATGAATGCGTTCTCCTCTGCCACCGTCGAGGCGGAATGTGGGCTGATCAACACGTTCGGCAGGTCCCAAAGTGGGGAATCGGCGGGCAAGGGCTCGACCGCGGTCACGTCGAGCGCGGCGAACCCAACCTGGCCCGAGCGCAACGCGTCGATGAGAGCCGGCTCGTCGTCGATGGTGCCACGGGCGATGTTGATGAGGATCGCCCCTCGCTTCATGGCGGCCAGCTCCGCCGGGCCGATCATCCCTTCGGTCTCCGGTGTCTGCGGCGTGGCGAGGACGACCGCGTCGCTGCCTGCCAGCATGGCGGGCAGCTCGGCGCGCGGAAAGACGCGTGCCACCCCAAGCTCGCCGGCGCGGCCGGAATTCTCGTCCCGGGCGAGCGCATGGACCGTCATGCCAAAGGCGGATGCTAGGCGCGCCACCTCCCGGCCGATCCGGCCTGGGCCAAGGAGGGCAAGCG
>DASYWB010000171.1:0-4457 GCA_035936495.1 Thermomicrobiales bacterium | reverse complement strand
GGCCCGGTGTGGCTGCCCAGTTCGATTGCCGCCGCTAGAGCGAATTCGGTGTTCCGCCCCCCAACGCCGTCGCCGCGTACCGCGACGGTCGCCTCGCCCCCTCCTACGAGGACATTGGCCCCCGCGTCAGCCTCACGGCATGCCCGGACCCATTCCGCGCCGAGAAGTGACGCCTCACCCTGTTTCTCTCGCCCGAGCACGGAGACTCGCTTCCCACGTTTGTGCGCCACCTCCGCGGCGGCGTCGATCGCCGTGTCATTGTCCGCAACTATGACGTGGATCCCGTTCTCCGTCTCTTGAGACCGATTGCCATCTCGCTCGACGTCCTTGAGCGTGTCAATAACGTTTCTCGGGACCTCGCTGAGCACCCCATAGCTCTCCAAGACCTCGAGTGCCCGTTCCCCATCCCGTTCGGCCTGGACCGTTGGACCGCTCGCGATCACGCGCGGGTCATTGCCGAGGACATCGGACAGAATCAGTGAGAGGATCGGTGCACGCCCCGCCGCCTGAAGCAGACCGCCGCCTTTGACCCGGCTCAAGGGAGCCCGCACGGCGTTGAGATCGTGAATCGGCGCCCCGGCTCGCAGCAGGAGATCCGTCAGACGCGCCATGTCCTCGAGACTCACGCCCTCAACGGGCGCCTCCAGGAGCGCCGATCCACCCCCGGAAACAAGCGCGATCACCAGATCGCCGTCGTCTAGTCCCTGAAGCATCTCGATGATACGCCGCGTTGCATCAACCCCACGGTGGTCAGGAATCGGGTGCGCCGCTTCAACGACGTCGATTATCCGCGGGAGGGACGGCAGACGGTGCCCGTCCTTGGTGATCACCAATCCTCCATCGATCAGCTCGCCACAGGAGCGTTCTACCCCGCGGGCCATTGCGACCGCGGCTTTGCCCGCGCCAACGACAACGACACGGCCCGTGACCGGCCATCGTCCGCCGTTCAGTACGAGCGCCTCACCATCGCGGTGCAGATGGCGGCAAACCGCCGCTTCCGGCTCGGCGGCTGCAAGCGCTGCCTCATACATCTCCCGGATGAGCGACCGGGCCGCCTCTTCACTGCCAGCGCGGTCATCCATGAAACCGGCCCTCCGCCGCTCGCAGGCGCTCGAGCACGATGCTCAGTTCCCGAGGCAATGCGGACTCGAACGTGACGCGTTCCCCGCCCGGCAAATCGAAGCCAAGCCGCGCGGCATGGAGAAATTGTCGCCTCAATCCGGAAACGCTCTGCCGACCAGCGCCGTAGACGGTGTCCCCCGCGACCGGGTGACCGATGAACTGGAGATGGACGCGAATCTGATGCGTTCGCCCCGTCTCGATCTCCACGTCGAGCAACGTTGCCCGCTCGAAGCGCTCGCGGACCGTGAAATGCGTGACGGCTTCCCTGCCGGAGCGGGTGACCGCCATCCGTTGCCGCTGGACGGGGTCTCGCCCGAGGGGTGCGTCGACCGTTGCTTCATCCTCCTCCGTCACGCCGTGCACGAGCGCAATGTAGCGCTTATCAACCGACCTCGCCTGCCATTGGTCTACCAAGCTGTTTCTCGCCCTGTCGGTCTTCGCGACCACCATCAGGCCGGACGTGTCCTTGTCGAGACGATGGACGATACCAGGACGCACCCGACCCCCGACATGGATTTCCGGGGCATGGTGCAGCAACGCGTTGACGAGTGTCCCAGCCGGGTGACCAGGGGCCGGATGGACGACAAGTCCGGCAGGTTTGTTGAGGACGATAACATCAGCGTCCTCGAACACGATGTTTAACGGAATCGCTTCGGGCAGGATCGCCTCCTCGACGGGTGGAGGAATCCTCACCTCGATGACCTGGCCGGGGGTCACCTTGAACGCGGGCCGGCGGGTGACGCCATCAACCGAGACGTCACCACTCTCGATGAGGTGGTGGAGATACGACCGGCTCAAGTCGGGAATATTGCGCGCCACGTACTTGTCGAGACGGTCATTTCGGTCGTCCGGGGCAGGATACAGGTGGAGGACGACGAACTCATCGGCATCATCCTCGGCCTCGTCCGCGTCAGTCCAAGGCGTCGGTATCACGATCCGCCTCCGTACGTCGTGGTTTATGGGCCGTATTCTCCCGGAATCCAAGGCCGACGACGAGTACGATGCCAATCGTAATTGCCGAATCCGCGAGGTTGAATGTCGGCCAAGGTCCGACGTCAATGAAGTCGGTGACGTACCCGAGTCGCAGCCGGTCAATCAGATTGCCGAGTGCTCCGCCGATGAGCAGGCCCATCCCGACCATCTGCCAGGGCCCTTGAACCGCCTGCCGCCGGGCGGCAATCAGGAGACCAGCGATGATGACCAGAGCCACCGCGCTGAGGAGGATGCCTTGCCCGCCAAAAAGTCCAAAGGCGGCACCGCTGTTTCGCGCGTACTCCAACCTAACAACTGGCTCCCAGATCTCGAGCCGGTGCTGCTCGGAGGCGGGTCCGAGCCAGCCGGTAATGAGGAGTTTCGAAAGCTGATCGAGAATGATCGCCGCGATCGCCGTACCCATCACCGGCCACGGAGGCAGCCAACCGCGGTGGCGCGAATGGCTGCTCCAGCGCCTACTGCCGGACGGGCATGTTCTGCTCGCGCTCAACGATCGTCTGACATTCGATGCAATACCGCACCCATGGGAATGCCTCCAGTCGCTCGGGATTGACCGGCCTACCACAGCGCTCGCAGTCACCATAGGTGCCATGGTCGAGCCGCTCCAACGCGCCGTGGGCCTGGTTCAACATGTCCTGCAGATCATTCGACATCGTCAGGATACGTTCTTGCTCCCAAACATTACTGCCGTCGTCCGCCATATGGTTGCTCAAGGCACCATGCTCAATTCCCTGCGCCACTCCAAGAGCGCGTATCTCCTCCTGCAACCGGTCGAGTTCCCCCTGGATATGCTCACGCCGCTCAATCAGGGCCGTACGGATCTTTGCCTCTCGCCGCTTATCCATCACTGTCGCTCCATCGAAGCGCTGAGCATACCCCGCGCGCTGTACCGGCCGATGGTAGCACAGCCTTGGCCGTATACTCTCTGCCGCGAAAGGGGTACCTCGTGGGACAACATCAGCGACTCCGGCTCGTCATAGCCGGGGGCGGCACGGGAGGACACGTCCTGCCGGCCCTGGCCGTACTCGAAGCCTTTGCCGCCTTGGACGAACCCGTGGACGCCCTCTGGATCGGCAGCGTTGACGGGGTGGAACGTGAGGCGTCGGAGGCAGCCGGCATTCCGTTCCGTTCGGTCCCAACCGGGAAACTGAGGCGGTACCTGGACTACCGGACTCCCCTCGATCTCGCGCGAATCCCGGTGGGGCTGGTGCAATCGTGGAGGGTCCTTCGCGAGTACCAGCCTGACGTCGTCTTCAGCACGGGCGGATTCGTCAGCGTGCCAACCGTGGTTGCGGCCGCCCGGCGCTTCCCGATCCTGACCCACGAGCAGACCGCGATCCTCGGGCTGGCCACGCGGATCAACCTGCGTGTGGCCGATGTCGCCGCTGTCTCGTACGAATCCACCGCGGAGATGGCCCGGCACCGCCACAGACACGTCGTCGTCACCGGCAACCCTGTTCGATCCTCGCTCTTGACGGGTGATCGGGAACGCGGCATCGCCGAATTTGGCCTGACACCATCTCTGCCACTGCTCTACGTCACCGGTGGGGCCCGCGGCGCGAGCCCGCTCAACCAGCTACTTGAGCGGCTCTTGCCGGAGCTCCTGGAAACCTGTCAGGTGATCCACCAAGCCGGTCCGGCCTCCGCCAACGGGGACCTTGATCGCCTGCAAGCACGGGCCCTGACCTGGCCCAAAGAACTCCAGCGACGCTATCGTGTGATGGAGTTCGTCCGCGAGGAGCTGCCCGATGTCTATGCCGCCGCCGATCTCATCCTCGGTCGTGCCGGGGCGGGAACCGTGGCGGAACTTGCCTTTCTGGGCAAGCCCGCGATCCTCATCCCGCTTCCCGGTGCCGGTAGCGATGAGCAAACGCGCAACGCCGATCTTCTCGTCTCCGCCGGCGGCGCCGTCGCCCTACCGGAATCCGAGGCAACGCCCGAGCGACTGCGCGAGGCGATCATGTCGTTGATGCCCCACCCTGATCGCCTGCGGGAGATGGGGACCAATGCCAGGACCATTGGCTATCCGGACGCGGCGAAACGCCTCGCCACCCTGCTCATCGACCTCGCCACCAAGCGCCTCCCGGAGCGCCCCGAGATTGGCTGACACTGGGTTTCACAAACACCAGGAGAGGGGTTGGGTCCCCGAGTTCAGTGAGGGCCATTCGGCGACCAACCCATCTTACCCCGCCAGCTGACGCGACCGGTACTGCACCGCCTCCGCCACGTGCTGTGCGGCGACATCCCGCTGCTCGTCCAAATCGGCAATCGTCCGCGCCAGTTTCAAGACACGATGGTATGCCCGCGCCGAGAGGTTGAGCTGCTTGACCGCCGACTTGAGC